>JBAQCU010000063.1:0-20225 GCA_049294435.1 Minisyncoccia bacterium | reverse complement strand
TAGACAGATTTTCAATGACTGCAAAGGCTGACCGTTTCCCATCTGAGCTTTCTGGCGGACAACAGCAACGCGTGAGCATCGCTCGCGCGCTCGCCAACAACCCACCGATTATTATCGCCGACGAACCTCTCGGAAACCTCGACTCTGAAAACGCAAACAAAGCGCTTGAGTTTTTGAAAGAGCTGAACGAAAAAGACGGACGGACTATTATTATGGTTACGCACGAATCATGGAGTCTTCGCGACGCAAAAACAATTTTCTACCTCAAGGACGGAGAGATAATTAAAAAAGAGCAACCTGAAAAAACTGCTGTAGCGCAAAAAACACTTTCGGAACATCTTTACCGCAATCTGTTCCCTGATGTGACACCGGAGCACCTCATGGCGCGCTCGCTTTCATATATGCTTATGCGTGGGTTTTCCGGTGAAGAGATCAAGCGATTTGAAATGTTTCTTTCCAAACGACTTGAGGGCGTTATTGATACCAAAACATTCATAGATTTTCTTGATAGTCCGTTCAAAGAAGGCGGGGTTGGTCTATGGAAACAACGCGCTCACAAAATCGCGCTTACTGCAGAAAATATTGTGGAAAAAAGAAAAACAATTGAGGATGTTTACAAAGACCTTGAAAAAGACCCTGAGACCCCACTATATGAAGAGGTGGCAAAAATGCGTTCGTGGCTACTTGAGGAATACCGAGGAATTCTTTCTGGCGTGCAGATTGTTCGTTTTGATGAGGCCGTAGAAGATCGTTTCCGCAATATCATCAGCCCGGAAAACTTCAGACAAGTCCTAGAACTTTCGCGTGTGGAATTTGGTGTTGGACTAACGGCGGGGACAGTGCGAATGGTTTCTGAGCGCCTTGAGACAATCCTCATAGGCAAAAACTACCAAGTCTTTCATTAGAACTCATTTCAACATAACCTATGGAAAAAAATATTGAAGACAAAAAAGATGAGATAACAAATGTGGCGCAAATGCTTGAAATAAAGACTGACCATAGTTTGTCTGCATGGGACCTCCTCAAGCTCTCTATGCGTGTCTTTCGCACAAAACCCACACGTACCATTTTGACCATCCTCGGCATGTCTGTCGGTATTGGTACTGTCGTTTTCCTTGTATCGCTTGGTTATGGTCTTCAGTATATTTTGATTGGAAACCTCATCACTAGCGAAGACTCTCTGATGACTCTTGAAGCAGCTTATCCAAACGAAAGCGGAAAAGGCATAGACTTGAAAAAAGTGGCAGAGATAAAAACGAGAGAAGAAGTTGACGCAGTGAGTCCTGTCACAGAATTCTCCGGTGAACTGTCGATAGCGGGAGGAGCGCCTGGCATTATCCCTATAACGCGCGTGGTACGCTCATCTTATTTTAAATTTGCAGGCGTTTATCCAGACCTTGGTGACGTTTTTAATGAAGATAACCCCGGTGTAATCCTGTCAGCGCAATCACTGAAACTTCTTGGTCTGGCGGTGAATGAATCAATTATCGGCAAAGAAGTGACCGGAAAAGTGTACTATCCAAAGTCCGACGGAAGCACCGAGGAAGTACTCATTTCAAAACTTCAAATTCGCGGAATCATTACCGATGAAACAGAATCGCCTCTTGCCTATATTCCATATTCTTCAGTCTCCAAGGAACCGACAGTTCTCAAGAGTCTCCTCATTAAAGCGCGCAACGTCGACCTTGTGGAGCCTCTTCGTGACAAGCTGGAAAAAGAAGGCTTCCTCATCAGCGCAAAAGTTGATCTTGTAAATCAGGCTCGTAAAATTACAAACGCTATTACAACAGTGCTTATGGTATTTGGAACAGCTGCGCTCGTTGTCTCCGCAATTGGAATGTTCAACACAATGATAGTTGGGTTCCTTGAGCGCATCTACGAAGTGGGTGTTATGAAGTCGCTTGGCGCGACAGACGGCGATGTGCAAAACTTATTTCTGATGGAGTCATTCATCATCGGGCTTCTCGGTGGTGTTTCAGGAGTTGCTATTGGGATGGGAGGTGGGGCGCTGATAAACTTCATTATGAGCACACTTTCTCAAAACCTCGGTAGTAAGGCGCTTACTCTGTTTATCACTCCTTTATGGTTTGCAGTGGCGACACTTATACTTTCTTCATTTATTGGCATCATTTCAGGATATTGGCCTTCTCGCAGCGCGTCCAAGCTTTCCCCGAGAGAGGCGTTTGTCCGCAAGTAAAAAAACATAGGTCTCACCTCGGGTACTCTCGAGGTGAGACCTATGTTTTTTCTTTTTTACTTCCTCTTAGCAACAACACTCCGCACCTGATTATGAGTTAATTTTTTAGTCACATTCTTCAACCTACTTTCTGCAACAAAAGAAAGGCCCTTGCGTCGCATGGGAATGGATACCTTTGCAGATTTTATATAATCAAACAAATCTGATAGTTTTTTTATAGTTTTCAGTCTCTTGTCCTTTTTCATATAATCAGACTGCATGAGCAATGCATCAACCCCAATATCTCTTGCTGGCTTATAATCCCATGCGTAATTATCTCCAATCATTAATGCCTGGGTTTTGGGAATATTTAATTTCTTTAATATTTCAACAATGTATTCACCCTTTGATTCATGGTATTCACGAGTCGCATGCACTTCGGTAAATAATTCCTTCAAATTAAAATGCTTAACCTTCTTATCAATTATTTTGTATGCCTCATCAATCTCATGTGGATGAGTAGACAATACTACAGTTAGTACCCCTACTTTTTTTAATTTCCTGAGAGTGCTCTCCACTGTTGGAATTACCATGAGATGTTCGTGGTGGTTTTTAATACTTTTATCTTTATATAGCCAATGCGGCTTCTCTGTATATTTTGTTTTTATTGGGTACCACAAAGTACCGTCCCCGTCGAAGAAAATAATCTTCTTAGTTTTTAAAACTATTTTAGTGGTTATATACTTTTTCAGATTCATGGGTGTATATTAGAATTAAACTCGTTCAGGGTCTAAATTGCTCAAGATGCGCGGCGCGGAATATTTTTACGACCAAGGCGTGCTCCCTGCACGATGCGGAAGAAAAAATGTTCCGCAACAAAGCAGATTGAGAAATTTAGACCCTAAACTCCATGACATCGCCGTCGCGAACGACATACTCCTTTCCTTCGATTCTTAATATCCCCTTCTCTTTCGCGTTTGCAAATGAGCCTGCATCAAGTAAGTCTTTCCAAAAAATAACTTCCGCGCGAATGAATTTATCCTTGAAGTCAGTATGGATTGCCATACCTGCTACTGGTGCAGTAGATCCCCTTTTGATCGTCCATGCGCGCGTTTCTTTTTCACCGGTTGTAAAATACGTTTCAAGGCCGAGCATCTCATATCCTTTTTTGATGAGGTCGTTCACCCCGTCGTTTTTTGCGCCAAGCTCCGCGCGAAACATTTCCTTCTCTTCTCCTTCAAATGCAGAAAGCTCCTGTTCCACCCCTGCATCTACCACTACATAGTGAGCCTTGAGAGTTTTCAAATATTCTAGAAGCGCCGTGTAGCGTGGGTCGTTGGTCTCATCAAGATTTTTTCCTCCAGCTTTTTTGTTTAGTACATATAAAATTGGCTTCATTGTCAGAAGGTGCATACTGCGCATAATAGGCGTCTCCTCTTCTGTAAGTGAAACAGAGTGCGCAAGTTTCCCTTGTGAAAGCGCTACGGAAATTTTCTCAAGGATTTCCTTTTCCTTTGCTGCAAGCTTGTCTCCACGCTTCACGTCCTTTTCAATATTAGCAAGACGCTTTGTTACAGTCTGTTCGTCAGCGAGAATAAGCTCAAGATTGATAGTTTCAATGTCCGATACAGGATCCACATTGCCGTGCACATGGATTACATTGTCATCCTCAAAAATACGTACAACTTCTGCGATAGCGTCAGTCTCACGAATGTTAGAAAGAAATTGATTGCCAAGTCCCTCACCTTCTGATGCGCCTTTTACAAGACCGGCAATGTCCACAAACTCCACAGCTGCCGGAATAGTCTTTTGTGTTTTAGAAAATTCTGCGAGCTTGTGCAGGCGCTCATCAGGCACAGCAACAACACCCACTGATGGGTCGATAGTACAAAAAGGATAGTTCTCTGCGGGAACAGATTTTTTCGTTAATGCGTTAAAGAGAGTGGACTTGCCCACGTTGGGAAGCCCCACGATGCCGATTGCGAGTGCCATATTACTTTAAAACTTTCTGTAGTTCTCCTTGATGTGCGCGCATGACTTCCATTGAAGCCGCCTGCTCAGAACGACCAGCCTTTACTTTCGCTTTTATTTCATCACCGATTTTTTTAAAAAGGTCAGGGTTCTTTTCTACTAGCGCAATTATGCGGTCAACCTCAGCCTCTGGCACCCCCTTAAGCTGGCGCTTAATAACTTGTTTTAGCAAAAATTCTTTTATCATATGAATCGCAGTTTATCAGAAAATGTCTATAAATACAAAAATTCCTTTTAAAAATAGCAAATTCTCACGATCGTGAGAATTTGCGAAATCTAAAAAAAGGGGGGTGAAACATTAGTAAAACTAGTTCCCACTCGCTAGCGCAATACAGGCATTGAACGCTTGTACGGAAGCATTGAAAGTTGCCACAATGGCGCGATTGGTCTCAATTAGATTATTGTACCCTGGCACTATCGCATTAAACTCGTTTACATAAGTATTATAATTTGGATCGTTTGATTGAGTTGAATCAATTTGCGCTTTTTTCGCATCAAGCTGTGCTCTCAAACCTGCAATCGTTACATTGTTCGCATCAATCTGCGCCTTGAGTGTTTGGTCAGTTCCAGGACACGCCGATAGAGGAAGGCCAAAGCTCTGCACAGCCAGCCATGTCATATGACCCTCATACATTCCCTTACCAACAGCTACACCAAGCTCCTTGTAGTGCGTATTCAAAATGTTCGCGCGATGGCCTTGACTGTTCATCCACGCCGTCACGACACCCGAGTCCCCAGCAAAATCCCCAAGAGCCAGATTCTCTCCCACCGTCACATACGCATATCCAACGGCTTGAGCTAGGTCAGATGGGCCAACACCAGTTGGCGACACATGGTCAAAATATTGCTTTGCAAACATATCATCAACCTTCATCTGCGCGTCGTGATTAAGTGTAAAATTTTCTGTGAGAGCAGGGAGTCCGCCATTCTGCGCGCGCTCTATATTTGTGCGTTCTATAATCCCACGTGGAGTGAGGTCTGATGCACTTAACGCCTGAGCAACTGCTCGAAGCGGGCCAGGAGCAACAACTGTCTTTTCTACTACCGCTGTTTTGGGAACAAGACTGCCGTTTGTTGTTGTCGCGGTAACTGGTGTCTTTGTAACAACCTTCTTTTGCTCCGCCTGAGTGGTAGAAACAGCTGTTTCTCGGCTTGGCCGCGGACTTGTTTGTTCCTTTTTAACAACAACCGGCGCCTCATGCGCGACTTCTCTTTGTCCAAAAGTTTCTCCCAGATACGTATACGAAAGCGCGCCCGCTCCGATAAGCGCCAAAATTCCTGCCAGAACCATTATTAGTAGTTGTCCAAACATAGTGCTATTTTTTTAGAACTTCTAGAAATAGGAACATCGGGATTTCTTTCCGCGCTTTGTCTTCTGCTTTTTTTCGTAAACCCTTTTCACTTTCTCGATGCGACATCCACTCCTCAAGTCGCGCAACAGCAAAGCCATTGTTTGCTAGTGCCTTAAAATAATACTGAAGTGGGCGATGAAAAGAGAGTGTTGTTTTACTGTCACGCTTGCTTGGGTTCATCTCAATCTCTACTTTTGACTCCGACATATAGCTGTCTATACGGCGGTATTGAGTTTTCGCTTCCTCGTCAAATCCCCATGAGCTCGCTTTTGGAATACGAAAGGCAGGATGATTGAGCACAAGAAAAAGCTTCCCTCCAGGCACAAGTACACGCGAGCACTCTTTGAAAACCTTGTGGGGCGCTTCGATATTTTGAATTGCGAGAACTATAGCAATTTTCTCGAACGAGCCGTCTTCAAAGGATGACAGGTCTTCAGCGGAGTGTGGAAAATATTTAATGTCTGATTCTGCAGAATCATGTCGCGCAGTGTCCGCTGAGGCGCGACGGGACTCTTTTTTCGCAATGAGAATAAGTTGTTTGCCGAGGTCAACACCCGTCGCATCTGCCCCCTCAGCAAAAAATGCGCGCGTAAAGAATCCCTGTCCGCAGGCGAGGTCGAGAACCTTCTCGCCTTTCTTAATCGCCATCGCGCGAAGAATGTTCGGCAAAATCACCTTCGCCTGGTATGTATCGTCCCCCGCAAGCATTGTGTCATACCAATGCGCCACCCCTCCCCATGAGGTAGACTTTGACTTTTTTGAGTTCTTTTCTGACATTGTGATTGATTATAGCACGAATCTGTAGTATGGTTACCCCAATGAAATGGATTCTATTTACAGGCACATGGAAGCTCACAAACGATGAAGTTGAGCAAGATGTGCGCAAAGTAGCGCGCGAAGTTATTGCGCGTGGTGACGGAGTGCTCACGGGGGGGCGACAGGAGTAGACTACTTCGCGATGGATGAGGTGCTCAAACACAATCCAACAGCATCACACCTTCGCGTGATTATTCCAGCACGTCTAGAAAGCTACATTGAGGACTATTTTGAAAATTGGTGCCACGAGCCCATCACACAAAAAGACATAGACAACCTTGCAAGCATTTTAAAACATCTTAAAAAGATTAACCCTGCAGGTCTTTTAGAAATGCCTTATAAGAAAATCACTCAGGAGCATTACAACCTTCGTCATGACCAAGAAGTTATGTACTCAGACGAAGTTCACGCATTTCAAGTAAACGAAAGTACTGGAACTCAGGACACTATAGATAAATCATCAAAAGCAGGTCTCCCAACAACGCACCACAAAAAGTATCAAATCTAGATAAAACTGCCTGTGGATAACTTTTTCTTGTAGATTACAAACATACATACTAGACTATAGGTAGTACTTGTGAAGGGTAAAACCGACTGACGATTATACAAAATATAAAGCGTGAGCAAGTACTAAAAAATATTTCGAAACCCGGCAATAATATATTTTTCAAAGAGAGTTTAAACGCGACGGCGAATGAATTCTAAAATTTTTCAAAGCTTAAAAAATTCCAACTGAGAAAAAGTATTCTGACGGGTTTAGGAAGTTCGAACAACAAAAAAACATCACAAAAATGATGTTTTTTTGTTGTTTACTGAATTGATAACAAGGTGCTACAATCGGCCTATGAACAAAGTTGAAAAACTAGAAACACTCAACAAAAAATGGCTACATGAATGTATATGTGATCTGAAGAAAACTGCAACACAGGGCGTTCCGGGCGATGGCAATGCAAATGCACAGATTGTGTTTATTGGCGAAGCGCCTGGAGCAAAAGAGGACAAAGAGGGGCGCCCTTTCATTGGTGCTGCGGGAAAATTTCTTGCAGAAATGCTTGAGAGTATCAAAATGAAACGCGAGGATGTGTACATTACCAACATCGTAAAATATCGTCCGCCTGAAAACCGCGACCCCACTCCAGAGGAAATTACCGACTGCGCAAAGTGGCTTGAGGAAGAAGTTAAACTCATTGACCCTGCCCTCATTGTTTTTCTCGGGCGACACGCAATGAATCATTTCTTTCCTAAAGAAACGATATCTGAAGTACACGGGGTTCTTCTCTCCGGCAAACACTTCGGAAAAGTCCGCAACTTCCTCCCTCTCTACCACCCCGCTGCGGCACTCTACAACGGCTCTCTCCGCGAGACACTCAAAAGAGATTTTAAAAAGATTCCCAAAATCCTAAAAAAGTTGCAAACATAAAAAAATAAAAAGGTCGGACCTTTTTGAATTCTTAAGGTCCGACCTTTTTATTTTTTTTGTTTAATTAGAACACCCTAAATCGCATTATTGAACTCTTCCTTTTCTGTAGAAAACGTATGCGATGGCGCCTATAATGCCTAGGATAACAATAGTTCCAGCGGTCAAAGGTAGTGTATTACCCTTTTCCGTTGCGGGAACAGCCTCTGCGACAGCTGCAAGGTTTATATCTTGATTTTGCTCAGAAGCACTGCCATCTACCTGCTTAGATAATTCAGAAACTTCCTTCTTCTCCTCCTTCTTTGCAACTACAGCAACAACTTTTTTTGTAATCACAGGGGATGGAGTTACTGCTACTGACGACGCAGTAACTGTTACCACTGATACACCTTGTGTACCCGAGATAGTATTTTTGCTCTGCGCATCATAGGCAAATGAAGAGTTAGCAACTGAAATTGTTGCCGTGCCTGATTCCTTTGCGCGGAATACAAGCGTCCCGAAAGATGTAGCATTTGAGAATCCTCCGAGATAACCTGCCGTCTTGACCACGGTACCGCTGGTATTATCCACCGAATCGTACCCTGGCATAGAAAGCGGTACCCAGCCCGTTGACTGTGTGAATGAAGTCATTTCAAGAAGCGTCGCGGGAAAAGAAACGGAACTTTTGACAGTATAGAGTTTTGAGCCCGCCGGGTCGGCCTGAATCGCAATGGAGATACTCTGCCCTTTTACAACAGAGATTATTGTCGGAGAAAGTGTGATCGTTGCCGCATACGCTGGCATAGCGACAAAAAGCGCGAACATACTTACTGCAAGAAATTTGAATAGTTTATTCATCGTAGTATTTATTAAGCTGTCCAATTAATGATAAGTATGTTGAAGTCAAGAATGTCCACAACGCCGTCGCGATTGAGATCGGCTGGGATATTTGAACCAGTTGAACCCCACGCGACAATGACTGCATTGAAGTCAAGAACATTCACAATACTGTCTCCGGTCGCATCCCCCACAACCGCTGGTGGCGGGAGAGAACTGCCTCCCCCTCCACCACCGCCACCGCCCCCACCACCGCCTCCGCCTCCGCTACCACCGCCTCCACCGCCGCCAGGAAGATTAATAGCGTAGCCAAAGACCGAAACAGCAGATGCTACGCCGTTTGGATAGCATGAGAGCGCCCGAATCACCTGAGGAAGAGCGACACTAATTACCGCACCATATGTGTTCCCTGTGGTGCATGTCGGCGCAGTAGTACCATCTGTCGTATATTGAATCCACGAACTACCTGGAGCAGTAAGTGTAACACTCTGCGTAGTCGTGTAAACGCCTGCAATAGGATTTGCTGTCGGTTTAACAGTGACTGTACCCCCAAAACCTGTCTGAAAATCGGTCGTAAGTTGCCCCGTAGACACAGATGCACTTGCGAATGCAGGAGCAAGCACTAAGAGTGAGATTAATAGTATTTTTTTCATAGGTAATATGTTGTTGAATTAGAGAGACTGTACACCGTAGCTTGCAGAGTACGAACCTCCTGCTGTGCCCGTAGGTACTTTCATTTCGACCGTCACATCAATCTGGCGTCCTGCGACCGACGAATCAAGGTCGGTTGCAAGTGTTATTGGACTGCTGTAGGTGTTAAATGCAGTAATCATCATCGCGCTCGTTGAAGCAGAAGCATCAGACGACTGTGCTGAATAGAAGCGGATATTGTTCGCGGCTGGAATTGAATTCGCGCCACTGACGAAATCAGAGAACTTCATCGAGAACTGCGTTTCTGTAGTTGGTACCGTCACATGGAAGACCCACTTGAAGCCGTTGTTAAACGTGTCGTCAGCGGTTGCATAACTATTTGTGGCGCCGGTGCCAGTCACGACAAGTTCGCCATTTCCTTGTACTACTGGGTCAGCATTTACTTGATACGAAACCGTGATGTTCGCCGTATTACCTGTTGAAGATGTAACAATGACGTTGTAGGTGTGTGCGCCAAGAGTTATCGCCTGTGCTTGTGTTGCCGCGGTGATTGTTGCGGCGAGAGGAACGCTTGAACCGTTGACTGTAACGCTTACCGCATTGGTCGTGTCAAAGTGGAATCCTGAAGCAAATCTTGCTGTCGCTTCGCTAACTGTGTACGCGGATACGATTGCAGCTCCATTGAGCGTAACCGTTGGAGTTATCGGAGTAACCGCAGGATCAACCACGATTACCGTCCTCGTTGCTTGTACTGCCGTGTTTGGTACTGAATCTGAAACATCGTAAGTTACTACATATACACCTGCTACTTCTGTATCCACAGCAGAACTATCAATCACAATATCGCTCGTTATGTCGCCATCAATATTGTCATTTGCTGTTGCTCCATATTCTATGTATGTATCGTCAACAGTAAGCGTTACAGGATTCATCCCAAGTAATGTGATAACAGGCGGAGTAGTATCTACCGCAGTTACTGTAGTAAATGACGCTACGCCGGAGGTAGTCATCGTGTTACCGGAGATGTCCTGACAACGAACAAAGTAAGTGTACGGAGTTGATGCGGTGAGTCCAGCAAGCGCTTGACTGTGCGTTATACCACCAGTCGTGCTCATCGCCGTCATGCTCGTGTAAGCAGAGTCAGTTGCAGAGTATTTGCAGGTTGCGCTTTCGTTCGTCGTTGCAGAGAGCATCGCGCCAGTCGTCGTAATATTGCCAGCACTCAAAGAGTTAATGACTGGCACGACAGTGTCGGCTTCGGTCGTAAAGAACGAAGTGAGCACTGTCTGCGATGCTACATTGCCGGCGACATCACGCACTGCGCTTCCAAACACATTAATGCGATACGTCGTGCCGGAGTCTAGTCCGTTGTATGGGATGTTAAGCACCGCGGAATTGCCATCGCCACCATTAACCACAACCGTTCCCTTGTATGAAGCACTGGTGGAATTGTTGACCAAAAGAACTTTGCTGGCGTTTACTAGCACGATATCCTCGTTAAAGGTTACCGTCGCCGTAGATGCGCCTACTAATACACCTGTGGCGTTATAGATTGGCGAATGCGTGAGCAACTCCGGAGCAACGGTGTCCCAGATGAATGTCATCGTGTCAGAACCGACATTGCCCGCCGCATCAGTTACCGTCAGCGTCGCAACATATGTTCCGTCCGCGCTAGCCGAAAGAGTTGTGTCTTCAGCAGCCGGGGTACCGAATGTTATCGTGCCCGGACCGGAAGTTTGCGTCCATGCGTAAGTCACGATACCCGAGTTTGGCGCAGGGTCAGTTACTGTTGCGTCTTGCAGAACAAGCGCATTCACTTCTTTGTCACTGCCTGCGTTTACCGACGGATTCGTGCGGTCATAGAAGACCGACGATGCATCTGTCACTGCCGTAACTTGCGTACCTGCATTCGGAGTCGGCGAGGAAAGGTCACTGAAATTAATTGAGAACGGGACGACACCTTCAGTATCTGAAGCAGTCATCACGCGAATGAAAGCCCAGTTATTTCCCACATTAGAATCATAACTTGCTGTATTGCCATCGATAGTGACAGTTGGTGTTGCAATGGCCTCACTACTAGCAAAGAAAACCTTTACAGTATCGCCCACCTTCGCCCATTCTGGAGCGAACGTATCGCCGTCGTTGTTAGACGAGATAGAAACTGCCGAGAGTGTCGGAGCAACACCATCTACTGCCGTTACCGATACCGGTGTGACAGCCGTGTTCCACACAGGAGCAAGATCACGGAGCGAATCTACCTGTGTGTAAGTGACAAGAGGAATCGCGTCGGTAGGCATCGTTGCTACAGTGAGCGTTACAACCCCATTCAACTCGCTTGCCGCGGATACGGCATAACCAGCAACCGTAAATTCATCACCCGAGCCATTGACAGTAGTCCCATTAAGGTTTTCAGAGAATGTTGCCGTGACTTGTGTCGTGCTTATTGTGCGCGCCGAGAGAAGCACCGGCTTCGCCGCGTCGGTGCTAGCCGCTGAGAAAGCGGCGAGGATGTTACCAGCAAGATCGGTGGAAGGGGTAATGCCCGGAATATAGGCAACTACCTTTGCGTTCGTTCCCGCTACTCCTGCGTGTGAGAGCACAACAGTGTCGTCGTCTGGCGCGCCACTCGTAAAGGTCGTAGCAGGAATACCGCCGATAGTGAAGTTGGCAAAGTTGAACGTGGAGTCCTTTACCTCGTCAGTGAAAACGATGGTCGCAGTGTCTACCATTCCGTCAAGGTTGGCGTCGGTTGTGGTGATACTGAAAACCGTTGCAACAGCAGTATCCACTTCAAATGATGGCACAGCGAGAGTAAGACTCGCATTTGTGGCAACATCAGTTACCACAATAGTACAGTTGTTGTGAACACCATCTGCAAGAACATTAAATGTTACTGTGTTGTTTCCCGAAGAAGCAGTAGTCGTACCACTTGAACAATCACCACCATATGTAATACTCCCCGCTTCGGTTGAACTAAATGTAAAGTCTGGAGTAGTATCATTTGTTGGATTTGTGACAGCAGTCACCACAGCCAAAACTGGAGAAATTGTGTCCCAAACAAAAGTAACATCATCAGATGCGCTATTTCCCGCAACATCAGTAACTGTAAGACGAGCAATATATGTTCCATTTGTATTAGCGGAGATAGTAGTATCAACTACGACAGGGGTACCAAAAGTCAAAGCACCAGGACCAGAAAATTGTGTCCAAGCGTGAGTGTTAAGTCCAGATCCACCAGTATCAGAAGCTATTGCGTCTTGTAAAACAACCGCATTCACTTCTTTGTCTGTGCCGGCATCTACTGCTGGTGCTATTTGGTCTACCGTAAGAACCGTCGCGCTTTGCGTGCCTATCGCGGCATTGCCCGCGAGGTCGGTGATAATAGCAGTGAATGTAATCAAATCTCCTTCCGAGAAACCGCTAATTGCTTCAAGCTCTGCGGCAGTAATTGGGAACGAGATTGTGTTGCCAAGATATCCTCCAAGCCCTCCAAATATCTCGTTTGCAGATCCGACATTTTCAAAAGTTCCGTCAGCTTCGGCTTGCAGTTGCATAGTCCCGCCAACGAGCGATGGGTCGTTCGCGAATGGGACTTCAATGTTAACGCCGGTGTTGGTAGAGTTCCACCATGTAGCAACTACCGTACCGCCAGAAGTGCTGACTGCGCCTGTTGTGAATGCGCTCGGCGCAGTTGTATCAATGACGATAGGAAAAGGGGCAGTTGGAATGTTGGAAATCGGGAGAAGTGTTGAATCGTTTCCGGCAATATCTTCAACAACACCTGCTGATGGTGTAATTGATGTAGCCACAAGACCAGCACTGTTTTCTACGGCGAGAACGGTATAGGTACATGTTCCGGTAGTTGCGTTTGTTAGAATTGGAACAGAACAGGAACCGCCAGAGTTAAGCGCGACGGTTAAAGTGCCAGTTGAAGAAACTGGTTCAGAAAATGTAAGCGTAACGTTTATAGCATCGCCCGCATTATACGCGCCGGGAAATGTCGTAGAAGTAACGGCAACCGTAGGGGCGGCGGTGTCTACCTTGATTGTCTGTGTCTGTACTGTTTCCTCATTACGAACACCCGAAGCGTCGGTCGCCTGGTCGTCGGAGTACCACGAGAGTACATGGACACCCTCTGGAGCCGTAATGGTACCTAGATATTCGACATATGGGTCACTGTCCCAGCGGTAGTAGGTCTTAAAACATCCACTTCCTGTGCCATCGCTACAGGTAAGTGAGATGGTCGGCGGAGCGGTGTACCAACTGTCGAGGCCAGTCGGAGCAGGAATCGTGATGGAGGTCACCGGCTTGGTGTTGTCTACTGTAAAAGCCGCGTTAGAAGTATCGTACTCCGTACCGACCCCGTTCTGTAAGCGAACCATGTACGCACTCCCATCGCCCTCAATTACGGAAGATGTATTCCAGAATAGCGTCCCTTGAATATACGGGACATCAGCTGCAATCTCGTGTGATGTGCCGAGATATGAATTTGGAGAATAGGTGACATATACCACATCGCTACCCGCTCCATTCGCAGTCCATGTGATATTTTGTATTCCACGCCAATATTCTCCACCATTCGGGGCAGTAACCACGACATTACTGACAGTAGCCTGCGCACTCGGCGCAAAAAATCCGCCCACAACAAGCGCAACTGCTGTAACAAAAACCTTAGAAGTTAGCGCCCCCCCCCTCAAGAAATTTTTCATATTATATTAAAATTAATCCCCCTATTAATTGAAGACAGATTTACACGAAGAACAACACGCTATTCCATCTAGCGTTACCTTTACACACACGCTACTCCTACCTATTGGCAATGTCAAGGATTTCGATGAAACGGTGAATATACTCTATAAAATGGGGGGTTCGCAAAGCGAACCCCCCATTTTATAGCATTTTTCATTTGTTTGGATTCCCTACAAAATCACAGTCACTTCATTGTGCGCTACTTCGAGGATGCCATTTTCTGCAGAAATAAGTATTTCCTTTCCTTCACTGTCTACTATTTTTAATGTGCCTTTTTTAAGCGGGGTTACGAGTGGAGCGTGATGTGGAAGAATAGTGAGGTCACCCAAAAGGCCCGTGCAGGACAAGCTCGCTGCTTCTCCTCTGAAGAGTACTTCGTCTACTTTTGCGACCGTGAGTTTCATCATGTTAGTTTTTGTTATTTATTTTCTCCCTGCACCCGTCATTGCGAATTCTCCAAGAGTCATTCTGCTGAATGAAAAGCGTGGCTGAATCACCAGATTACATCCTAGGCGCTATCCAGAGTGCGTGCGATGAGTCCTGGATTGCTTCGTCGTACCTCCTCGCAAAGACGGGTGACTGGTTGGTGGCTTTTAAATCTTTACAACACTATCTTACTTCATCAATGGTGCCCTTCATATAGAATGCAGACTCGTTCACATCATCGTGCTTACCTTCGAGAATCTGCGCAAAGCCTTCAATAGTATCTTCAAGCTTCACATACTTTCCGGACATCCCAGTAAACACTTCCCCCACGAAAAATGGCTGAGACAGGAAGCGTTGAATTTTGCGCGCGCGGTTTACTGCAAGCTTGTCATCATCTGAAAGTTCCTCGATACCGAGGATGGCGATAATGTCCTGCAAGTCCTTGTAACGCTGAAGTACTTTGCGTGTTTCCATAGCCACTTTGTAGTGACGCTCTCCGACAATCTGAGGGTCGAGTGCGCCGGATGAAGAATCGAGCGGGTCAATAGCAGGGTAAATACCGAGTGACGCGAGCGGGCGCGAGAGCACCACAGTGGAGTCGAGGTGTGAAAAGGTAGTTGCAGGCGCCGGGTCGGTAAGGTCGTCCGCAGGCACATACACTGCTTGCACAGAAGTAATAGAACCCTTGGTCGTTGAAGCAATACGCTCCTGGAGCTTACCCATTTCTTCAGCAAGTGTAGGCTGGTACCCCACTGCTGATGGCACGCGTCCGAGGAGTGCCGAAACCTCCGCACCCGCTTGAATAAAGCGGAAGATGTTATCCATAAAAAGGAGCGTGTCCTTACCACCCGCATCGCGGAAATGCTCTGCCATCGTGAGTCCCGAAAGTGCCACGCGTGCGCGAGCACCCGGTACTTCGTTCATTTGCCCAAACACAAGCGCGGTCTTTGCAAGCACACCAGATTCTTTCATTTCGTGATAAAGGTCATTTCCTTCACGCACGCGCTCGCCGATACCAGCAAACACCGAGTACCCGCCGTGCTCTGTCGCTACATTACGAATGAGCTCCTGAATGAGCACAGTCTTCCCCACACCTGCGCCACCAAAGAGACCAACCTTTCCCCCTTTGATAAATGGTGTCATAAGGTCGATTGCCTTGATACCGGTTTCAAAAATTTCAGTCTTTGTTTTTTGTTCTTTGAATGCGGGAGGTTTGCGGTGTATGGATAGACGCTGGGTTTTTGAAGGCAACTGCTCTCCTCCGTCAATGGTTTCGCCAAGTACGTTAAAAAGTCGCCCAAGGACTGCCTCACCCACAGGAACAGAAACAGGCGCGCCGGTGTTTTTCACTTCCACTTCCCGACGAAGGCCCTCAGTAGAGTCGAGCGCAATAGTACGCACACGCCCAAGCCCAAGGTGCTGAGCAACCTCAAGCACAATCTTCCTCTTTTCGCCGTGCTCCCCCACCCACTCCACCACGAGCGCGTGTTCTACTTCGGGAATATTCTTCTCGAAATACACATCTACAATTGGCCCGACGATTTGTTTAATTGTTCCTGTGTTCATTCTATCTATGATAAGTTCTTAATAATATTCCTCCAATTAGCTTGAACTCTATCACTTTTTACCCAAAAAACCAAGCGAAATTTCTTCGAGCCACAAATACCAAACGGCTCATTTCCTAGGAAATGAGCCGTTTGGTATTTCTTCTTTCATCATTTAAATACTTAAAACAGGGACCAGGTCTTTTACGCCTTTTGCTAACCTTTTATCATTGGTCACGAGAGTCATTCTGCCAACAATAGCAGTAGCTGCAACCATCGCGTCTCCAAGAGTTAGAAGCTTTTTTCTTCGGAGTGCAGCAGCTGTCGTTAAAACAGAGTTGGAAAGAAAGAGATCTACCCTAAAAGTATCCAAGAAATCTTCTATTTGCTTAATCTGACTATCTTTAAGCTCCGCCATACTTAGAACCTCTACTCTGCTTATAAATGCAACCGATAGAGTTGAACCCAACTTTCTTTGTTCCATGACCCAAGAATATGTTTCTTTTCGGCCATTCAAAAAATCTATGAGTATATTTGAGTCTAAGAGGTAGGACATTTTAGAAAAGTTAGGCCTTACAAGTTCCGACTTTCCTATTCCACTCTTTTCTGAGCGACTGCTGATAAGAAACAGAAGTTTTTTTAATACTTCCCTTTAGTATGCCAAATGCTTTATTTAGCGCACTTACGTCAGAATCTTTAATCCCCAATTGCTTTTTGAGGTTTCCCGCGTAATCAATATTCATGATGTTTTTCCTCATCGTAGTCATGTGGCCAGTATACCAAAAACACCCAAAATGGCAAATTTTTTAACTGCAAAAATGCAACATAAAGTTTGCCGTTTCTTCGCAAGTAGTATATAGTATTGGTATTAGGGCTTCGGCCTCCGAGATACCCGCCACCGCAAGGTGGCGGGTATCGATGTTTTAGAGCCCACCAACTAAAGGGTTCCTGACCCCCAGTATTCCTTAATTGAGAATAGTATAAGTATTTAGTTTGTCAGATTTAACATATATTGTTTTTTGATTATTTTCATATTTCGGATCAATATCAACAGCGTACCGTATTTCTTTAATAAAAAAATTCCTTGCTTTTTCTACTCTTTTTATTTTTAATATAGTTCCCTTCTTTAAAACATCCTTGGATGAAACTTCTGGTCCACTAAAGTTAACTTCAGTTATATCGTAATAATCAAGAATTTTCGCAGCATCCCCATTCTCTCTAATTCCGTAAATATACAATTCATCTGTTGTTTTGTATTCTGTATTTATGAGCTTAGAATATTGAGGGTCCGAACTAATGTCATTATAAGTAACGGGTTCTAAAAGTACTGTCATCACAACACCGAAAGTAACTAATATCACCAAGTAGGACCACTTCAAATATTTTTTTATTGTTAGACTCATACTAAAATCGATGCTCGTATTATATCAAAATATCCCGCAAAATGCACTTCTACCACTCCCAAACCTCATGCGAGGGATGCCTCTTGTGCGGGGACTTGCGAGCGTGACGACGCGAGCACGAGGAATTTTTCAGCAGAAAAATATCCGTACCCCGCACAAGACGGCTCCCGAGCTATTTCATCGCCTCTATCCCTCCGATAATTTCACTCATTTCTCTCGTAATCGCGCCTTGGCGGGCTTTGTTGTACTGACGTGTGAGAGAAAATGTAACTTCCTCGGCCTTATCAGAGGCGTTTCGCATTGCGACCATTCGCGCCGAGTGCTCGGATGCTTTCGCCTCAAGAAACGCATGATGAAGCTCTATAGAGAGGAGGCGTGGAAGAAGCATATCAAGCACAACCTCTGGAGACGGTTCAAATAAATAATCAGCGGGCTTTTGTTCCGTTTCTACGTTCGCATTTGCTTCGGCAAATGCGCCACGCTCTGGTACAATTCCTTTGATCATCGCGGAAAGCGCTGGCTCTGAAAGAGGGAGAAGTGTTCTCGAGACTGGTTCTTGCTCAAACGTTGAGCGGAAGTTTGTATACACGATAACACATTCATCATACTTGCCAACGACAAACAAATCAATAATCAATGATACCAACCCAGAGAAGTCGCTGATAGAACTCTCGTCATTCATCGTTTTCATGTGTTTTTCAAAAGTGTACCCTCTTCGCGCAAAAAACTCCTCTCCCTTGCGACCGATTGCTAGTACTCCGACATTTTCTCGAGAAATAGATCTGTTTGAAAGTACAGCAAGAGCGCATTTTGTCACGCCACTGTTGAGCCCGCCAGCGAGCCCTTTGTCGCTTGTGATAACCACGAGCAGGACTTTTTTTACTTCGCGCTTTGTCACGAGCGGATGGTGCGCAATATCAACCGAACGCGTGATGCGGGACAAAATCCGAAACGCGGCCATAGCGTATGGACGCGTCATAATCGCTGAAATCTGAGCCTTGCGCATCTT
This sequence comes from Minisyncoccia bacterium, assembly GCA_049294435.1. Classification (GTDB taxonomy): domain Bacteria; phylum Patescibacteriota; class Minisyncoccia; order Phycocordibacterales; family UBA1550; genus UBA1550. The sequence continues at coordinate 1,835 of JBAQCU010000063.1, read as the reverse complement.
CACACCTGAAACAGCTTCCATGGCTTTCGTCACTTGGTGCGTCTTTTCTACAGAACGTATTTTACCTTTTATTGCGCGGAGGGATGACATGGGTTAAGTAATTATAAATGTTAAATTTTTAATTTCAAAATAATATTTTAATGATTTAATTTTCTAAATTTAGAATTAGGATTTATTTAAAAATTTGAAATTTAGCATTAGAAATTGTTTCTAGTGTGCAATGAAAAGCTCTGGGTGTGAAATAACAAAATCAGCAAGCGCCAACTTGAGGTTTGCCTCAGTTGTCTCTAGAATGGCGCGGTCCTTTTTAATTGCCTCAAGAATGGCGCCCGCGTGATGGTCAAAGTATCCCATCAATTTAGATTCAAAAAGCAAAATATCTTCAATTTTTATCTTATCGGTAACATTTGAGATACCCGCATAAATTACAATAACTTCTTTTTCAAACGGCAGTGGTTTCCCATTTGTCTGCTTCAAAAGCTCTGAAAGACGGCGACCTTTTTCAATACGCTCTTTTGTTTCATTGTCTAGATCGCTCGCAAACTGCATAAACGCCTCAAGCTCGCGAAACTGAGCAAGCTCAAGACGAATCTTCCCTGCAATTTTCTTCATTGCTTTCGTTTGTGCGTTTGAACCTACGCGCGACACCGATAGACCAACGTTTACTGCAGGGCGCATACCTTTGTTGAAAAGGTCAGTGTCCAAGTAAATTTGTCCGTCAGTAATTGAAATCACATTGGTTGGAATATACGCAGATACATCGCCTTGCTGTGTTTCAATAATAGGGAGTGCAGTCAAAGAGCCACCACCAAGTTTTTCGGAAAGTTTTGCAGCGCGCTCCAAAAGGCGCGAGTGGAGATAAAAAATATCTCCCGGATAAGCCTCGCGCCCCGGCGGACGGCGAAGGAGGAGCGACATTTGACGGTATGCCACAGCATGTTTTGAAAGGTCGTCGTAAATCACGAGTGCATCTTTGCCCTTCAACATGAAAAATTCTCCAATTGTCGCGCCGGTAAATGGTGCGAGATATTGGAGCGCTGCGGCATCAGAAGCGCCTGCGACAACAACAACTGTATACGCCATCGCCCCGCGCTCCTCAAGCTCGCCGACGATGCGCGCAATTTTTGATTCCTTTTGTCCGATTGCGACATAAATGCAAATAGGTCGTGTTTCTTTTGGTTCGTTGATCTGGTTTAAAATGGTGTCAAGCACAATTGCAGTCTTACCAGTGCCACGATCACCAATAATAAGCTCGCGCTGCCCACGTCCGATTGGAATCATTGAGTCGATGGCTTTTATACCAGTGTGCACTGGCGTGTCCACTCCTGCGCGATCAATAACCCCAAATGCAATGCGCTCAATAGGCATTCTGTCTTCTTCTTTTATGGAACCTTTCCCATCGACAGGTTCTCCTAACGCATTTACGACGCGACCAACCATGCCGTTTGACACAGGAATCGAGAGAGTTTTTCCAGTTCCTTTCACAATCATCCCCTCACTGATGCGCTCAGCGCCGGACAAAATAACCGCCTTCACAAAATCCTCCTCGAGATTTAACACAAAGCCAACGATAGGTTCTGAATCTAGCGTGTCCTTGAGAAACTTCCCACCAGCAGGTTCAAACGTCACCATTTCCGCCATCATAGCGCCTTGGAGTCCGTCGATTTCGGCAATACCATCGCCTGCTTTGACCACCGTGCCCACGCGTTCAACCGATGTCTTTGGCTCGAGCGCTTCGATTTCTTTTCTAATTTTTTCGATGAGTATGGTGTTCATAATGGTTTTTAATTATTAAGTAGGTCGTCTTTTCGAGCGAAGCGTGGCAATACAGAGTT
>JBAQCU010000062.1:0-10028 GCA_049294435.1 Minisyncoccia bacterium | reverse complement strand
TACCTACGGTTACAACGGTGGTGGTGGTAGTAGTATATTTGGAGCTGGCGCGCTCGGGATGAGCGCGCCCGGCGGTGGCTACGGCGGTGGCGGTAGTGGAGGCACATCTTTCTCTTCCATTAACTGTGGTGGCTCTGGTGGTGGTGGTGCACATGCTGTTATCGCGCAAGAAGTGGCGGTAACACCCGGACAGAATATTACGGTAACAATTGGTAGTGGTGGCACTGCTGGTGTCAACCCCAGTCCTAGCACTTTCCCCGGCGGCGCAGGAGCCCCAGGTTTCGTTTTAGTTGAGTGGTAAAAGATTTTCCTTGGCACCTATTTTTAAGTTTCGCTTGAAGTTTTTGTAAAGAGTTGCAAATGTATCTGCTTATACTGAATGAACAAAAAACTCCTTAATATTCTGACATTTTGGCAATCATACAAAAAAGCCATTTTGCTTCACCTGCCATAAAATGGCTTGGTTGAGCCACCATTCAGGACTATAAGCAAATATCTATGATTTCGCTTGACTTTTATAGGATGGTATGCTAGAGTGGTTATGGACGGTGGGATGGCCCACCCCATTTGAAAGGAAGTGACTATGAAAAAGCTCATTGCTTTATTTGTTGTTTTGCTCTCTGTCTGTGCTGTTTCAACTCCCGCAATGGCCGGTTCCGTCAGTGTGTATGCAAACCCGCACAATGATGGCAAGCGAGGAAACGGAGTTGGGGTATCAGTGGCAGTGCAAGCAACAGAAAAGGTTGACTTGTCAATAAATTACCTTGACACCGACACAAATGGCGGCGGAAACCAGACATGGGATGCTCGAGTTGGTGTAAGCGCGCCAATTGTCAGCAAATTGAGCGCTATCGCGGAAGTCGGATACGGCGCCCCATACAGGGCCCGCACATTTATTTTGCCGGTTGCATTTGGTCTCAAGTATCCAATTGCTGGCAATGTAGCGGCAGTAGTCAAGGGTACGCGCTACTTCAAGGATTCGGCAAAGCAGGATGTCCAATGGACAGCTGGTCTGACATTCGGTTTTTGACTTCAAGTTTTTCGTTTCGAGCAATATTAATACACAGTGGACACGCGCGAGCGTAGTCCACTGTTTTTTATGTGAAAAAGATCCGATAATGGGGTCAGGAGTGCTCTGTAGAAAACAGCGTCTTTGCGAGGAGGCACGACGAAGCAATCTAGGGTTTATCAAGCATGCTCTGGATTGCTTCGGGTACTCGTTTATGTCCAAGACACGAATCAGCTGATTCGAAGACGAGATTAGTGGTAGTTTCGTAATTCAAAGTAGTGAATGTCGAGGCAGAAGTTGATAAGGATGAAAATTTTGAAAGGGTTTGAGATGGAGCCATGTTTGCAAATAACTATAGTTTCTGATAATATACGAAATGTACAAATGGTACATTTTAACCATATACTATGAAAGTCATCTCATCAACAACTATGCGCAAGGATATTGCCGAGATAATCAACGCGGTTAAATACACTGGCCAAGTTTTTTGTGTTGGGCGAAGGAACAAAATCGAGGCAATTATTATGAAGTACCCTGAACATATAAACGCTGACCTTACTGAAATTACAAACATAAATGTGGGTTCAACGAGTTTCGATTTCCTAAAGAACGAACCAAACCTTTATTCAATAAAAGATCTGAAAAAAAGGTATGCCTAAAAAAGGAACAATTGTACTTATCCCGTTCCCATTTACTGATTTGTCATCACACAAAGTGAGACCAGCCGTAGTTTTGTCGCAGGGACTCAAAGGTGATGATGTTGTTCTTGCGTTTGTTTCTTCACAGGAACAAAAAAAGAAAGAACTAACCGATGTCTTGGTTACTCGGACAAGTAAAGGATTTACAGAAACAGGACTCAAAGCAGACTCGGTTGTGCGGGTTTCAAAAATAGCGACGCTCGACAAGAAAATTATGCTGGGAACACTTGGTGTAGTGAGTAAGGACACAGTGAAGGAAATTGATGCGAAGATACGAATTTTGTTTGGCGTGTAGTATTTTGCGCGGGGCCACACTACATTTTTTGAGGAAAGGGAAGAAAGGGGGTACCCTTTATTCCCCACATCATTATATTAGGCATCCTGCTTGCAGGAAATCAGTATTTCTGATATTCTGAACATATGCAAACAGTACAACTAAAACAGCGGGGTATTTTTACAATACCAAAGAAGCTTCGCGATGATCTCGGGATGTTCACCGGTCAGTTTCTGCGTGTAATCAAAAAAGGGAATGCAATCATTGTTGAACCCGTGGAAAGTTTTGATGCACGACTTTCGTTAGATATAAAAGAGAGTCTTGATGATTTAAAAAAGGGGAAATATATTTCCTTTTCAACTATTGATGAATTTGATCGCAAAATGACAGAAAAACATGGAAGTAATTCTCACTGAAAAGGCACAGACACAATTCATTGCGCTCACTAAAGATCTCAAGAAGAAGGCACGCAAGCAATTCTCATTTTTACTGCAGGATTATCGCCATCCGTCACTCAATGCAAAAAAGTACCATGAGGCAAGTGGCGACCTGTGGCAGGCACGTATTGATAAAGGGTATCGATTCTATTTTATTGTAAGAGGTCAGCAATATATCGTTGTCTCAATAATCAATCACCCGTAGGAAGGAATGAAGGAATGGGGACAGTCACGATTGTTTCCTAAAATGTGTGGTGTAATATATAATTGTCTCATGCCACGACTCCTTCGGATTCGTTTTGGTTGAGTGGTAAGATTTTCTATGTACTTATTGTACATGAGGGAGTCCTCAAATTACGTTGCGCTTGACTTTTATAGCATGGTATGCTAGTGTGACTGTGGACGGTGGGATGGCCCACCCCATTTGAAAGGAAGTGACTATGAAAAAGCTCATTGCTTTATTTGTTGTTTTGCTCTCTGTCGCTGTTTCAACTCCAGCAATGGCCGGTTCCGTCAGTGTGTATGCAAACCCGCACAATGATGGCAAGCGAGGAAACGGAGCTGGGATGTCGGTTGCTATGCAAGTGACAGATAGTGTCGATGTTTCATTGAATTATCTCGTCATGAACGTCAGGGACGGTGGCAAGAGGATTGGTGATGTTCGCGTAGGCAAAAGTGTTCCTGTCGCCGGCAAACTCAGTGCGGTTGCAGAAGTCGGATATGGCACCGTACACGATGCTGACCCAAGTGTCTTCCCTGTGGCGCTCGGCCTCAAGTATCCAGTGACAGGTAATGTCGCAGCAGTAGTCAAGGGTACTCGTTACTACAAAGACGATGCAAAGCAGGATATCCAATGGACAGTCGGTCTGGCTGTTGGTTTCTAACTTCTAACTTTGCATATTTGGAACCAACACACAGTGGACACGCTCGCGTGTGTCCACTGTTTTTTTGTGCTCTGATACTGATAATAATAACACCGGACACTGTCACACTGGAGCCAGAAACATGGTTGTCGTCATTGCGAGGCACGAAGCGAAGCAATCCAGAAAAGGTGAGGTATGTCCTAGATTGCCACGTCGCAGGCTCCTCGCAATGACGGTGTTTTCTACGGAGCAGGTCAGGAGCCATTCTTTTGTAACTATACCCATCAGCCCTCAACCACGCATATTCTCGCGATAGCGAGAATATGCGTGGTTGAGATTAACATAAGCGGTGCATAGTCAAGAGGCGGTGGCGCTCCACACCACGCCTCTTGACTATTTGTACGCTTCTGATAGTATAATATTTGTATCGCACAACTTTGTATTTTGCGGTACTTTTGTTTCTAATGTGTTTCTAATTACTAGATAAATTACTTAATTTTTCTTATCGTAAAAGGCTCGTAGGCTCTTGTTTCTAAATTGCCTCGTGTACAAGCCTTTCATGATAAGAACCAAACATTATGGCAGAAGCATTTGATCGTTCAAAGCCACACGTCAACGTGGGCACAATTGGTCACGTTGACCACGGCAAGACTACCCTTACCGCAGCAATCTTGAATAGCCTTCACTTAGCTGGTATGGAGGTTAAGATGAAGTCAGTAGATGACATTGACTCAGCTCCTGAGGAAAAGGCACGCGGTATTACAATCGCGCTTTCTCACAACGAGTATTCTACTGCTACTCGTCACTACGCGCACATTGACGCGCCAGGTCACGCTGACTACATTAAAAATATGATCACGGGTGCCGCGCAAATGGACGGCGCTATTCTCGTGGTTGCAGCAACAGACGGTGTGATGCCCCAGACACGAGAGCACATCCTTCTTGCAAAGCAAATAGGTGTTCCAAAGATTGTCGTATTTTTGAACAAATGCGACATGGTTGACGACGCAGAAATGATTGATATGGTTGAAGAGGAAGTTCGTGAGCTCCTTACGAAGTATGACTTTGATGGGAAGAACGCTCCAGTTATTCGTGGTTCTGCTCTCAAGGCTCTTGAGGCAAAGGATGTTAATGACGAATGGGTAAAGAAAGTTCTTGACCTTATGGTTGCTGTGGACACATACGTTCCAGTGCCAGAGCGCGATATTTCAAAGTCGTTCCTTATGCCCGTTGAAGACGTTTTCTCTATTGAAGGTCGTGGCACAGTTGTGACCGGCCGTATTGAGCGCGGAGTCGTAAAGGTTGGAGAGGAAATTGAAATCGTTGGTATCAAGGACACTGTAAAGACTACAGTTACTGGTATTGAAATGTTCAACAAGTCACTCCAAGAAGGAATGGCGGGAGACAACGCCGGTATCCTTATTCGCGGTATCAAGAAGGAGGACATTACTCGCGGGCAGGTTATCTGTAAGCCAGGTTCAGTAACTCCACACACGGAGTTCGAGACAGAAGTTTACATCCTTACAAAAGAGGAAGGCGGACGTCACACACCATTCTTTAATGGTTACAAGCCACAGTTCTACATTCGTACAACAGACGTAACAGGAGATGCAACACTTCCAGTAGGAACAGAAATGGTTATGCCTGGAGATACAGTGAAGCTCAAGGTAAAGCTTATTGTGCCTGTAGCTCTTGAAGTAGAACAGCGTTTCGCTATTCGTGAAGGTGGCCGTACAGTAGGCGCGGGAGTTGTAACAAAGATCATCGCATAAAGACCGCTCGCCAATTTCTTTTTAGGGTACGGATTTTTTGAAGCTTAAAAAATCCTGAAGTGCTCGCGCCGTCGCGCTCGCAACCCCCTAAAAATAAAATTGGCTCGCTCTGAGGAAAAACAAAATCAGCCATGACAACAGCAACAAAAAAGCCAGCCACGAAAAAATCTGTAACCAAGAAGGTTGCCGACAAAGAAGTAATGCACAAGCTTCGTATTCGCGTGCGCGCGTACGAAAACAAAGTGCTAGACAACTCTGTAAAGCAGATTGTGGATACCGCGCTTCGTTACGATGCCGAAGTCATTGGGCCAATGCCACTTCCTACTGAAATCAAGAAGTACACCGTACTTCGCTCAGCATTCATTTATAAGAACGCGCGTGAGCAGTTTGAAATGCGTGTTCACAAAAGGTTGATTGACATACTAAATCCGAACGCAAAAGTTGTTGAGGCTCTCACCAACCTTTCGCTCCCATCAGGTGTGAATATTGATGTGAAGATGATGTAGGAGGGAGAACAATTGACAACTGACACCGCTTCGCGGACATTTGACAAGGGTGCAGGGAGAGGAAGAAGTAGAAAGTTTATTCAGCTAATTAAAATACCAACACTCAATCTCTGAGGAGATTAGAATGCAATGGTTACCGATATGAAATTTATTTTAGGAAAAAAAGAAAGTATGTTCTCGTTCGTCGGTTCCGACGGGCGTGCAGTGGCTAGTACACTTCTTTCGGTTGGGCCAGTGTCTATTACACAGGTCAAGTCGAAAGAGAGCGATGGATACGATGCTGTTCAAGTAGGCTTTGGTGCTCGCGCTGTAAAAAACATTTCAAAAGCAGTTCAAGGTCATACAAAAGATTTAGGTCTTTTTATGACCATACGCGAATTTCGTGTTGATGATGGAAGCGCATGGAAAAAGGGCGACGTTGTAGATGCGTCTGTTTTTGAGATTGGTGATGAAGTTACTATTTCAGGAACATCAAAAGGTAAGGGCTTCCAGGGTGTAGTGAAGCGTCATGGTTTCCATGGAGGTTCACGTACTCACGGACAGAAGCACTCAGAGCGTGAGCCTGGTTCTATTGGTTCAACAGGTCAACAGAAAATCTCAAAAGGTCGTCGTATGGCAGGACGTATGGGTGGAGACCGTATTACTGTAAAAGGTTTACGTGTTCTAGGTGTTGACACTACTAACGGCAAGATTCTCGTATCTGGTTGCGTGCCAGGAGTGAAGGGCGCGCTTCTCGAAATTAAGGCAACTGCTACTAAATAATCTTTACTAACATGGAAGCAAAAATTTACAATACAAAAGGAAAAGAAGCAGGAAAGATTGCCTTGAACGAAAAGGTTTGGGGACTTTCATGGAATGGTGATTTGGTGCACCAAGTCGTGGAGTCTATGCGCTCAAACGCGCGCACTTCATCAGCACAGGCAAAGGACCGCAGTGATGTTTCTGGCGGTGGCAAGAAGCCTTGGGCTCAGAAAGGTACTGGTCGCGCTCGACACGGTTCATCACGTTCACCTATTTGGCGTCACGGTGGAGTTACACACGGCCCAATGAATGAAAAGGATTATTCAAAGAAGATCAATAAAAAGGTTCGCGCAAAGGCACTCTACACTGTGCTCTCTGAAAAGATGCGAAATGGAGAGGTACTTTTCGTTGATAGTATCTCAATAAAGGAACCAAAAACTGCGGAGGCAAAGGGTATTCTCTCTGCTCTTGCGGGAGTGAAAGGTTTTGAAAAGATGCTTACAAAGCGCAAGAACGCTGCCTATTTTGCTACAAGTGAGAAATCAGATGCTGTATCAAAGAGCTTTGCAAACTTTGGGAACGTTGAATTTGACGCAGTAGAGAATATGAACCCAGTTGATCTCTTGAACCACAAATATGTCGTGATTGTGAGTCCAGAGAAAGCTATTAGTTTTATTGAGGGCAAACTGACAACATCGTTGTCATTGCGAGAAGGTACTCCGACGCGGCAATCCAGTATTGATAAATAATTTCTACCATTATGGCCATTTTTACAAAAACAACAAAAGAGGTTAAGGTAAAGAAAGAAGGAACAGCTCTCGGCGAGCGTGTGTACTCTCTGGTGCGTCCACATATTACCGAGAAGGCTGCTATTCTTGCTGAAAAAGGAACCTACGTGTTTGAGGTTGCAAAGGATACAAACAAGATTGAGATTGCAAAAGCAATTCAGGCGCTTTACAGTGTAACGCCAACGCGTGTGAACATTATAAATCTTCCTGATACTCGTGTGTTTGTTCGCAATCGCAAAGGAGTGAAGTCAGGTCTTCGCAAGGCGTTGGTCACGCTTAAAAAAGGTGATAAGATTGAAATCCTATAATCATGAAAAAGTTTAAACCAACAACACCATCAAATCGCCAAACTGCTACGGTAACGTATCGCGGTGTGCTTACCACAAACGAGCCTTTGAAGGCTCTCACCACAGGCTTTCGCCGTGGTTCTGGACGCAATGCATTTGGTCGCATCACTACACAGCACAAGGGTGGTGGGCACAAGCGTTCGTTCCGCGAAATTGATTTCCGTTTTGATAAAATTAATATTCCTGCAAAGGTTGAGACTGTTGAGTATGACCCAAACCGCTCAGGTTTTATTGGTGTCATCTGCTACGCAGACGGAGAGCGTCGTTACAACCTTCTTCCTCAGGGAATCAAAGTAGGGGACAGTGTTATTACTTCAGAGGAAGCTCCTCTAAAGCCAGGCAACCGTACTATTTTGCGCAAGCTTCCTGTTGGAACATTTGTGTTCAACATTGAGCTTCAGCCAAACGGAGGCGCGCGTATTGCGCGTTCAGCCGGAAACTATGCAGAAGTTGTTGCGAATGACCGCGGTCAAAGCCACCTGAAGATGCCATCAGGAGAAATCCGAAAGGTTTCAGAAAATGTGTGGGCATCAATCGGCGCTGTTTCCAACGAGGAATACAAGCATAGAAATATTGGTAAGGCAGGACGTAACCGTTGGCTCGGCATTCGCCCAACAGTTCGTGGAGGGGCAAAGAACCCTGTAGACCACCCATACGGTGGAGGTGAAGGACGCCAAGGTCGCGGAACAAAACGCCCAAAGACAAAGTACGGGAAGGTAACCGGAGGTAGAAAGACACGTTCACCAAAGAAGTATTCAAACAATCTAATTGTAGCTCGAAGGAAGACCAAGCGGTCAAAGTAGTTTGAAGGAATATAGAATGTTGAATTTAGAGTAGTCCGCAAAGCCCAGCAACCTTCGGTTGCTGGGCTTTTTGTTGTGTACAGCTACTGTGCATTGTATAATTGCCCGATGGCTACACCTATGTTACCCGTGACCACAAACGTTCTGCGCACTTCGAACATACCATCCTCATCACCGACGGCGATGCAGAAATTCTGATTAAGCGATATTAAATAGTGGCAACAGTTTTACATACTTTGAATTACGGAACTCTATTTCTGTCATTGCGAGTCGGTACTCAGACGTGGCAATCTATGTGTTTATCCTGGATTGCCACGCGCTTCGCACTCGCAAAGACAGAATTATAAGTAGTTTCGTAATTCAAAGTATCATATACCGACGGCACTCGGACGCCATAAGCACACTTCGACCATCCTGTGGATAACCGCTCTCATTGTGCTTGCGGCGCTCCTCGTCTTTGCGGTATAATTAAAAGCATATCAATAAGTTTTTTAGTTTTTTAGTTTTTAATTTATGGAACCACAAACACCGCTCATTTGCCCATCACACACCACGCAGTACATCGGGACACTCATCGTCGGCATCGCCCTGGGAGCAGGCGCATCATTCGTAATAGGTGGAGGCACCTACCATGCCGGTTTTGATGCCGCAAAGAAGCGAGTACTAGAGAGTCCAATGGGAATGATATTCAACACCCCTGACGACATCCGCACCATCTCGGGCACCGTCACCGAGGTCAATGGCAATCGAATTACCATCCGCACGCAGTCGCAGAATCCATTTGACGACGTTACTCTGGCTGATCGTATTGTCAGTATTGAAAAAGATACAAAAATAATAAAAATTTCACAAGGGGACACAGAGGCATTTCAAAAAGAAATGGAGGCATTTATGAAAAATGCGATGAGTAAAAAAGACGCAGGTGCCGTGCCACCCCAGCTACCCCAACCGACCAGCGTCAATGTTGACGCCTCAAGTATCAAAGTCGGTGACACGCTCGTAGTCGCAGCGACAGAAAATATCAAAACGATGAAGAAATTCACGGCAAGCGAGATACAAATTCACTGATTATCTTATCCTCGCGCTACGGGTTGTTGCTTTGGTTTTTTTAATATAAAATATAGGTATGGAAAATAATTCTAACACTAAAGTCTGGATGGCTCCGGTGGACGAAGTTTCAAAGAAAAGCAAGCTCGTTATTATTTTAGCTACAGTTGTTGTGTTTTTTGTTGTGACAATATCTTTTTACCGCTATTATTACGGCACTAACAACACAGAACCAAAAGAAGCATCTGGGGGCTCAGAAGCAACATTAGCAAAAACTCCGGAACAAATCGCCGCTGAGAAGCTAATAAAATCTCAAAGTGAAGAACTTGATAAACTGAGGGCGGCCTATCAAGCGCAGAAAACATCTCAACCAACAACCACAGTACAAGCACAAATAAAAACCCTTGACACACTAAGAACCGAAGCAGTGAAACAACAAACCCCAGCTACCATTGTTGCCCCAAAAACAGTTGAGGAGCAGGTGCAGGAACTTGACGCATTGCGCTCTGCGGCAAAAAAGTAACATTTAATAATCAATAACACAATGACCACAAAAATACTAAGCGTCCTCAAAGTTTCCGCTCTCGCCGTCATCCTTTCTTTTGGAATGAGTTATGCCTTTGCGTGGACGGCGCCAACAGTTGCGCCACCAGGCGGAAATGTTCCCGCGCCACTCAACACTTCTAGCACTAGTCAATACAAGGCTGCGGCACTCGGCATCGAGGGCGTGCTTCAAGGGTACA
>JBAQCU010000061.1:0-1939 GCA_049294435.1 Minisyncoccia bacterium | reverse complement strand
GATACAACCCTACAAGCGCCCCAAGCCCAAGGAAAAGAAGTGATGTCTGTAGCATAACATGTGGCAGAATTAGTCCAAGTTGTATCATCCGACTTCCTCCTGTAAACGGGCGTGTAAAATCTGTATTTGCTTCATCGCTTCCACCAATGTGGTCCATATAATCATTGAGTAAATTCGCCCCAATATGCATGGATATGCCTGCAAAAAGTGTCAGCCCTACAAAAACAAACGAAACTTGTGTTCCACCTGTATAAGCAACAACAAATCCGAGAACAATAGGTATTATTGTTGCAACGAGAAACAAAGAGCGGGTTGCATGGTACCAGATTACCAATCTCTTCCACGAACGATCTAAGTCTGCTCGTATAGATTTTGTTCTCAATGCGCCAAAAGTTTTTATCGTTGGCGGGAAACCTTGGACAATCTCTCCAAAGATTCGATATTTTACACTTAGCGGACGCATAACAAGCAACTCAAGAATATGGTCCATTTTTGCGTCAGTGAGATTTTTCACAATTGGTGAACGGTCATACATTGCGCGCAATGCTACTCGCTTTTCTGCTTCGTCTTTAATAATATCCATATACCCAGAGAATTCTGTTTCCGACCATTCGTTCATTTCTCCAGAACGATTGAGTACCAATATTGACACACAGCGATCATCTGTAATCTGGACAGTTTTCGGGTCACCCTTCATCGTTGCAAAATATAGCTCGAGATCTTTATTCGGCGCAAAGTGCATTTGACGTTGTTTGATATTCACTCCTTCGTGTGTTGCAACAGCTGACACATCTGCTTGCAAGAGCGCTGAGTATATTTCTTCTTCTGTATGTTCTGTGTGTTTTATATTTGCCATAAGCTAGAATTCTAAATATTATTTAATTGTTAATTTTTGAGAAAGCTCCTTCAACACACTACAATCTCTGTCAATATCTTCAAGTGAGGCACACATGTCACCAATCATTTTATTAAGCATAATCTTAGCATTCTCCGCTCCAGCTATACTGACAATATTTTGTTTTTTATTTTTGCTGTCTTTGCCACTGTCTTTTCCTGATTCTGCGAATGTCTGTTCAGAATCAATGATATCATCACGGAACTGAAACGCGACACCGAATGCTGTCCCAAAATTTGCCAATGCTTCGCGTTCACTCACACTCGCTCCGCCAAGTGTAGCACCAACGTATGTTGCAAGAGAAAAAAGTGTTCCAGTCTTTAATTCATAATTTTTAATCAATTCATCTATCGTCTGTGTTTTAGAAAAAGATTCGATATCTAAAAACTGACCGCGAACAAGTCCCATATCTCCAATGCTTCTTGCCGTACGTTCAATAATATTGTTTATTGGAATAGAATTTATATCTGAAAATATCGAAAACACCTTAGCCCAAAGCGCCGCGCAAGCAAGCACAGTAACTGGCTCGCTAAACACAGTATGATTTGTTCTTTCCCCTCGTCTATATATTGCATCATCCATCATTGGCAAATCATCAAGCATTAAAGAAGCCGAGTGTAGTATCTCTATCGCGCACGCGGGGTTTATCGCTTCTTCAATTTTTGAAGAGAAAAGTTCGCATGTTGCGATAGCCATAATTGGTCTAAGTCGTTTCCCTGGAAGCAGGATAGTGTAACCCATGGCATCATATAGTTTTTCCAAAGACAAATTACAGCCTCTGTTTTTAGAAAGGATGTCGCCTAAATGCCTATCAACCAATTGTTTCTGCTTGTTAATGTATAAGTTTATATCAATCATATATAGGTATGAATTATATGCGTAAAATAACTTTACAACAAGTTTACCCGTGTCTATACACTTTGAATTACGAAACTCTATTTCTGTCATTGCGAGTCGGTACTCAGACGTGGCAATCTATGTGTTTATCCTGGATTGCCACGCGCTTCGCGCTCGCAAAGACAGAATTATAAGTAGTTTCGTAAT
>JBAQCU010000060.1:0-18105 GCA_049294435.1 Minisyncoccia bacterium | reverse complement strand
CTACTTGGGTAACAGTGTCTTGGTTCAAAAGTATCTGGAGGTTCTTTACGTCTTCCCCTCTTGAGCCAACCTTCATCTTTGTGGTGAATGTGTAGGCGGATGCTGTGTTTGCGAATGAGAGCGCGAGGAGGACGAGGAGGGCTTTCTTCATAATTTTCATTATACCATCACAATCGTCAATAACAACACCCAGCCTAAATCTTCCTTAGGAACTTAAAACTGTCCTCAAAGTTTTTGAAAATGATGTCGGTGATGGACTCGGTTTGTTTTGGAGTAATGATGGTGCGTGGGCCGAATGAGCCGAGGTTGCCACTGTCGTCCCTTGATGTCACTTTCAAACGATAGATTGTGCCCGGCTTCAGGTTTGGCAAAATAATGCTGTGCCCGACTGTGTATGAATCAAGTGTCTCGTTCTTGTTTGCAAGCTCCTTCGTGTCGCCTGCGTTTCCTGCGCCCTCTTCGTAATAAACCGTCGCATTCCCGGGCTCGTCAGTTATCCACGATACGATAGTCTGGATTCGGTCTGTTCTGCCTGGCACAAGAGCGTTGTCTACTTTGAAGCCAGAAATGGTTGGCGCGGTTACGTCGCGAGAAGTTGTGACAGAAAGAGGACTTCCAGCCTCAGCGATGTTACCTTGTTCGGTAAGCCCCGAGAGGTACACTTCATATGCAGTCCCCGGAGGAAGGTTTTCAATCTTCATTGAGTGCGATGTCTTTTTTGCATCGTCTGTTTTTCTTTGAGTGATGCCATTCTTTAAGTTCTTGTATTCAACAATGGTTGATGTAGGCTCTCCCGTTGTCCATACTACCGTAAAGGAATCTTTTTTTCTCTCCACAATGGAGCCGGCAATCTTTGACGCTTTGGTAATGAATGTTACATCTGCGGACTTACCAATAACCTTTGGCAGAGAAAATGCACGCGCTTGAATGTGATATTTTGTGTTGCCCTTGAGCCCTTCGAGTGTGAGGTTGTGTTCAATCGTCTTCTCCATTGTGTCGGAAATTTCACCGACATAAGGGTTGTCTTTTGTTTCGTCATATGAGCCGTCATCTGCGTATACGACAACAGGGAACGCTTTGATGTTTGTCTTGAATGTTACTTTCGCGCCACTTTCTGTAATTTCCGTGATTTGTGGCTTTGAAACAAATGGTGGGACGAGCGAAGGAAGGATGGACTCGATGGCTGCTTCAATCTCTTTTTGAAATGCTTCTATGTTGTCTACCGTCGCAGAGTCGAGCCCTTCAGTGAGAAATCTGGTGGTGAATGTTTGGTCAGTGCCAATGCCGATGTTGCCGGCCTTGTCCGCCGCCTTCGCGCGAAAATGGTACTCGGTGCCAAGAGTGAGCCCGCGGAGTTTAACCTCGTGTGTCTTCCTCCAATCAAAACTGCTTGCAGTTTGCCCATAGGATGTGGAAGCGCCTGCTTCAACCTCCGCAACAGTATCTTCGTCAGTATCAAACTTCACCGTCGCAGAAAAAGGCGTAATGCCGGAAACCGCTACATTTGAAATGGAGGGAGGGGTCGTGTCCGGAGTCGCGCGAGAATCGGAAGCCGAGGCTGAGTTTACCACATTTATTACGGTCACATTTCCCGACACGGGTGTTGTGAGTGTCTGATCCCCTGACTGCGCAATGTTTCCTGCGACGTCACTTGACCTCACAATGAAGTGGTAGGTGGTCACGGGGGTAAGCGTTTGCACTGCCGACAGCATATCTACGGTTCCACTCGACAGGGTGACGATATGATAAATGGATTTTGTGCTATCGGTAACCGTGGAGCGCGTGTAGCTACTGGAAGCAGTTCCCCACTGGACCTGCGATGTTGCAGGCTCGTCGGTCTGCCAAACTATCACCGCGGCATCAGAGGAAAGCACCGGGGTTGCAATACCCGTGATAGTCGGTGGGGTGGTGTCCTTCAATGTAACAAAACTGTAATACTGCCCGCTGTTGTCGTTCGTCGTTGTAAGAGAAGAAGTGGCGGTGTCAGTGGAAGAAACTTTGTAGTAATACGTCTGCCCCGCAGTCAAACCAGTAAGCCCCACTTGGTGTTGATACGCGCCGTCTGTACCAGCCGTCGTAACAACCGCGCCCGTGGTTGGTGTAGCGCCGTTCACGCCAGAAGAAGTTGTGGAAAAATATACTTTTGAATCAGAGACGGTGTCAGTATTCCAAAAAATGAGAGCCGAAACATCAGTGAGCTCGCGTTCGGTAACATTGGTAATGACTGGGCCACTCACGGTAGTGAATGTTCCACCTACGGCTGTCGTCGCAGTGCTCACATTACCTGTTATATCTTTTGCGATGATGCAGAAGTAATACTGCGTGGAAGGCGTGAGTCCGGTCAAATAAACGCTGTGGTTCACGGTGTAGGTGCTTGTAACTACTTTTGGCGTACCGGGACAAGTTCCTGGAACAGCTCCTGAATATGAAGCATAAAAAACAGTTGAGGTTGCAAGTTCGCCGACAGCAAGCGAACTGTCGGTGTACGTGCTAAAAGTAATGTTTGCGGATGAATTACCCACGGTCGGTGTGGCAATACCTGCAAGCGGTATGTACGGCGGGGTAGCATCAACACCGCCAGAACCATCGGGAACATCGGAAAGAACAGCGGTGAAATTTGAAATATCGCCGTTTGTATTGACTGTCGCAATCCTGTAATACTGTAATGAACTCGTTGCTGTCGTAATGTTGTGCACGTAGTAGTTTATACTGGAATCGGTGATTGTTGTGAGAAGTGTCCCCGCTGTCGCAAAGTTATTGATAGAATGATACACCTTGTAAGAAGCGAATGCTGATGAAGTGGTGGCGACAAATGGCGACCATGATAAAAATTCACGATAGACACCGCCTGCGGTATTTGAAGCATCGGCGTAAGTAAAGTCTGTCAGCGTCGCAGGGGCGACGATGGTGCGCGCGGTCACATTGCCGTATAGGTCGCGCACTTGCAGGTATACCGCTTCGTTACTTGGAGAGCCGGTGGGAATCCACGCGATGGTCGTGGTTGAAATTGGGCTTGCGGCGAGGGTGGTCCATGCGCAGGAGTTGCCCTGTGCGTCCGCGGACGGGAACGCATTGTCGTTACACAAGCGATATTGAAGCGTGCTGTTGTCTGTTGCGGTCAAGGCAATGGTGCCGACAGCAGTGCCTCCTGTTGAGGAATCCAAGGTTGCAGTAGTGATTACGGGTACTACCGTATCCAAAGTAAAGGTACTGCTAGTTCCTGATGCGCTGTAATTTGCTGCTTCACCATCAGAAAGAGTGACACGGATTTCTGCGGTATTGTTTGCGTATACGCTTGTTCCCGCTGGGTCCCACACGACGGTGGTGGTTGTAGTGGAAGTATTGCTTGCAATGGATATAGCCGAGAATGCGTTAGCACCGAGTGCTCCACTTGAAATGGTTGCCCATGAGGAGCCACTATTGGTACTGTATTCGTACAAAGTTGGAGTGACGGTATATGGAGTAGCCGTCCCTGTTGTGGTGTCGGGGTCTGAGGCGTCAAAGCTGAAGCTTACCTTGCTATAATTTGCGCTTCCAGAGTCACTTACCTGCGATGCAGTGGCATTGGTGATCACTGGTGGCGCGTTTACCACATACTGGAGGGTGACTGAAGTGACCGTGGGAGTAACGTTCCCCCCTGAAGTCAAAAACATTTTATATTGTAAATATCTGTCATTGCCTCCGGTGTTCAAGGGATGCCCCGACACAATTCCGTCCACGACACCCGTGCTCACAGTGAAATAGCCGGTGCCGTCGCAGGCGGTTGCTGGTCCGCACCATGGGGCGGTATCAAGGAGTACCGTCGTTGAAGCGGAGCGAACCTGAAACTTCACGGTACTGCTTGCACCATCAGTCCCTGACGCAGACCACATAACATTGGAAACTAAATTTGCCGCCGCTTCTGTGTCGTACACAGACGAGGTAAGGTCGCCCGAGAGTGCGTACTGGGTGTAGTTCACGGTAACCGAGTCAAGCGTAGGAGAGACGGCGGTGTCCGTGGTGGAGAGGTTCGCGCGATACTGAATGTACCGATGTGCGCCGAGCGCTGAAATGCTTCCTCCGCTTGCGATGCCAGTAGTCCATGCGCCGCTTAGTGTGGGAGTATCACCCGCGCGGACATCCATCGTGATGGTGGTGGTCGCAGGGAGCGTCGTGGTGTAATCAAGAGTGGTGAAGTTTGCATTATTAGCAAGGTCTATGACCGCGGAGGTAAACGTGCCGGATGCAGGGTAGATGTTGTCAAAGGCAAGATCAGAGGTCCCCGCTCCAATTGTTGCAAAAGTGGAGACGACGCCTGCTGGGGTTATTTTAACAATAGTCCCAGCTCCACTGTTTGCAGTATATAGGTTCCCTGCGGTATCAAAAGCAAGATCAAGAGGGGTACTTAACCCTGTTGCAAAAGTTGAACCACTGTTGGCAGGGTTGATCTTAGAAATATTCCCGCTGTTATAATTTGCCTGGTAAAGGTTCCCACTGGTGTCAAAAGCAAGACCTCCATCCCCATTCAAATATAGCCCTCCATTAAAGGTGCTTGTCGCGCCCGCCGGAGTTACTTTAGACATACTATAATCATATCTTGTCCCCACATAAAGATTCCCCGAGGAATCAAAAGCCAGCGACCCTGAACTTATGCCCAATGAAGCAAAAGTGGAGGTTGCGCCAGCGGGGGTGACTTTAACTACAATTTTATCATTAGGTGCTACATAAAGATTTCCTGCGGGGTCAAAGATGAGATTTCTGGGGAAGGTGAGCGCAGCGAATGTTGTGACTGTACCAGCGGGCGTGATTTTTGAAATTGTAGCGGTATTCTGGTTCGCTGAATACAAATTACCCGCGTGGTCAAAAGCAAGATCCCTTGGGCTACTGTTAACTGGTGTCGTCGCAAAAATGCTGGTAGCGCCAGCTGGAGTAATTTTTGTAATATTGTTGTCGTTCGTGTTTGATACATAAAGATTATTAGTGGTATCAAAAGCAAAACTATGAGGGTTATTCCCCGTTGTTGCAAAAGTGGAGGTTGCGCCAGCGGGGGTGATTTTATACATGGTGCTAGAAGCACTGCGCATTGTATACAAATTATTCGTCGACGCCTGCAAGCGCACCGACTTCGTCGCCGTCCCCAACCCCTGCCAAATAACCTCAGTCGTTGAGGTTGCCCCCGCCTCAAAACCTAGCGCGCCCCCATTTGCGCCTCTTTTGTACATAGAAATGGTGTTTCCGCCTGTGCCATTGAAAGAGTTCGCCACATACACCGAAGCGCCGTCGGGGGAGATACCGATGCCCATTAGACCTTTGCCGGAGGCGATGGTTGAATCAGCGAGCGCGGTGAGGGCGCCTGTGGAAGTATTGCGAGAGTACATCGCAATAACGTTGGAGTCTTCATTTACAACATACCTGCCAATTACCACATACACCGAGGTACCGTCTGGGGATACCTCAATATCGAAATGATTCTGCCCCGCAACTGCGACAGTTGCAGGACTGAGTGCTGTGAGGGCGCCGGTAGAAGTATTGCGACTATACTGATAGATTGAACCAAAGAAACCAGACACATACACCGAAGCGCCGTCGGGGGAGACAGTGAGTTTTTTAGGAAGAGACGTTGTTGAAATAGTGGGAGTACCTAGGGCGGTAAGGGCCCCCGTTGAGACATTGCGGGAGTACATAAAAATGAGACTGCTGGTTTGATCCGTCGCGTATAACGAGTTGCCGTCTTTGGAGATAACGATATCAACAAAATTTGCTCCTGCCTCTGTTGTGGTTGCTGATGCCGTAAGCAGGCCAGTTGATGTATCGCGGGAGTA
Organism: Minisyncoccia bacterium; assembly: GCA_049294435.1. Lineage (GTDB taxonomy): Bacteria > Patescibacteriota > Minisyncoccia > Phycocordibacterales > UBA1550 > UBA1550. The sequence goes on along the minus strand of JBAQCU010000060.1, from coordinate 12,304 downwards.
TTGGTAAATATTGGTTCCGTTTGCTGAATATACAAAAGCTCCATCAGGGGAAATACTTAAACTTTGGTAGACCGTACCACTAAAACTTGCCGGACTCAGAGCTGTAAGCGCGCCAGTAGAAGTGTTGCGACTATATTGCCAAAGAGTTCCGCTAATGCAACTTGCGGTGGCATACACCGAAGTGCCGTCGGGTGAAACAATAACTCGTTCCGGGCAGGCTCCTGCCCCGATAGTTGCGGGAGAAAGAGCGGTAAGCGCGCCAGTGGAAGTATTGCGAGAGTACATGGACACAGTTGCAGGACCGTAATTCGTTACATACGCCGATGTGCCATCGGGCGAGATGGTGACATCTTTTGCCTGCGGACTTGCAATCGTCGGAGTGGAAAGAGGAGTAAGCCCCACACCGTCATCGGTGGCGGTGTAGCTCGCGGAAGTAAGGGTCACTGCCGTGGTGGCAGAAATGTTTGTTGAAGTAGCGGAATACTGGGTCCAGTTGGATTGGTTGCTCGCGTGCGTTGCTGTGTTTGCGGTTTTTCCTCCGCCCCATGCTGTTTGTGTGAAAGTGTATGTCGCCGCATGGGCAATTTCATTCCTATATATGTACGCCCCTGTACCAGCAATCACGAGCGCGAGCGTAGCGAGCGCGAGGTGGTGATGTCTCTTGTGCTTTGCGATAAACGCGGATGAGTGGTGAAAGATGTTCATTTATTTTTTTGTTTTTACTTTTGTCTTTTGCTCCAATATCCCCACCCTGGTCGAAAGATCGTAAAATTCGTACTTTAGGGTGAACCGATCCCCCATCGCAAGAACATCTCCCCGCGTGGAAGCAAGGTTATCTTTAACTTCAATTACATCTTTTTTTATTTCAGTTATCTCTTTCTTGACTTCGGCTATATCTCTTTTTACTCCAGCAAACTCTTTATCGACACTCTCAAAACCCTTGGCGACCATTCTTGCCAATTCACTCGTCTCTTCCCGCCCCTCGGCAATCATTTTGTTGACATCGAGGAACTTTTTATTGACATCGCTAAACTTTTTGTTTACATCGCTAAATCCATTGGACATCATCACTGCCAAATCGTCAATTGTCATTTTTTTGTTTTTTGTAATCTCTTTTTTCATGACGTATATATGTGACTTTATTGTACCATATGCAAATAAAAAAATACCACTGGATTGGGGATAACTTTGAAACAAGGGGGGATTTTGGCGAAGCCAAAATCCCCCCTTCACGCCCCTACATCCCCCGCCCTCCGTCGTCCGTCCTCTGTCCCCCTTCGGCCTATGTAGTATATTAAGGTAGTATGCAGGTATGCAGTATGAGTATGTACCTATTTGCACCGATAGGACAGAATAGGTAACTAACTAGCACTAGCAGGTGGGGGCACAGTATCTAATATCTCTATCTCGTGCATTATATGTCATACATTATGCCTAAATTTATACGATGACGGCAACTACATCCTCTCTGGTGCTGAAATGCCGAGAAGCGCAAGCGTGTCCGCGAGTGTTTCTTTAGCGCGGGTGGCAAGAGCAAGCGCTGAGGTGTCTACCCCGTCTTCATGGCGTCCAAGACGTGAATCTGCTGATTCAACAATGCGCACATCGCGGTAAAAGGCATTGACCGAATTTGCAAGAGAGAACGCATACCCAGTGAGCGACTGCACTGTGTACTCGCGAGCGACGTACGCGACTACTTCAGGAAACTCGGTAATTTTTGAAGCAAGGGCTCGCGCTGAAGGAGTTTTTATTAACTCATCAAACCCTCTCTCGCTTTTCCCATCTACTCCTTTTGCTTTTTCTATGATAGACGCGAGTCGCGCATGAGCATACTGAACATAAAATACAGGATTTTTTTCTGACTGCTCGCGAGCAAGCGCCATATCAAATGTCATTTGCGTAGAAAGCGTCTTTTCATTGAAAAACCATCGCACGATATCAATACCAAATTCTTCCACAATGTCCTTGAGTAAAATAATATTCCCAGCGCGCTTTGACATCTTTGACGATACACCATCTTCTTTTAGTGATACGAGTTGCGCGATAAAAACAACTGGTTGATCTAAATTTGTTGATGTCTTTGGCCAACCAAGCATCCGACCAGCTGCGTGCATGCGCTTCACATGTCCATAATGGTCGGCACCCCACACATCTATTACAGTTTCAAAACCGCGCGCGAATTTTTTATCATGATATGCAATGTCAGAAAGAAAATATGGCACTGTCATGTCAGATCTCACAATCACGCGGTCTTCATCGTCGCCATACTCTGAAGTTTTGAGCCACACTGCTCCGTCTTTTTCATATGTAAATCCTTGTTCCTTCAAACGCTCAAGCATAGATGCACTCGCGCCGCTCGCGCGAAGTTCCTTGTCTTCTGAAAACCATACATCAAAATACACACCGAGTCCTTCTTCTATAAATTTACGGTTGCTTTCTTGTACCACGCTCGCGAGTTTCACACCAGCTTCTTCTTCGTTTAATCCAGAAAAATCACACGCGCGTATTTTTTCTTCAAGCTCCGGAGTTTTATACTGCTCGCCTTTTCCAAGCGCGGTTTTACCAAGCTCTTTAATCTGCTTACTTTCGCGTGAGTCATTGATATAAAATTCACGATCCACATCGGCTCCAGCCAAAGTGAGTACGCGCGAGAGCGTATCACCAAAAAACGCCGAGCGTCCGTGCCCGACATGAAGCTCGCCGGTTGGGTTTGTTGAAATGAATTCAATATTTATTTTTTCCCCCGTTTTTGCAAATGGTGTTTTTTCGTAAACAGCAGATTCGAGCGTGGTATCCGTGAGAAAAAAATTTATAAATCCGGCGCCAGCGATTTCGATCTTTTCTATGTCATCTGACGAAGTTTCAAGTATTTTTTCAGCAAGTTTTCCGGCAAATTCGCGTGGAGAAACGCCGGTTTTTTTACCATACACCAAAGCAACATTTGTGGAATAGTCACCATGCGACAAATCCGCGGGACGCTCTACTGTCACCGTGCCAACTTCAATACCCATCGCATCAAGCGCCCCTACTACGATTGCTTCTAGTTTCTCTTTCATCCCGTTAGAGACAGGAGATGAAATCTCCGTGTCTAGTTACATTAAACTGCCAATAATATTTATTCAACATATGTCTATATTACCAAAAAATAACATGAGAGTCTCTAACGGGATTCATATTATTGAGCATAACACAACAAACAAAAACACGCCGACTACCACCCACAAAGGGAAGAAACGATACTGTACACCTCATGGTGAATAACATCTCGGTCACGCGTGCCATCTAAAATTATTACCTCACCCGGCAGCTTTTTTGCAAAGGCTCTAAATCCCGTGCGCGCTCTCTCATGAAATTCAAGAGGTTTTACATCAAAAAGCGACTTCGTGCGGTGCTTATCTGCTTCCATGCGACGTCGCGCTTCCTTTGCGGAAACATCAATGATAATGTGCATCTTTGGTTTATGTTTGCCCATCACAAGATCTCGCATTCGCCAAAATTCTTCTTCGAGTTCTGGAGCTTCTCTGGCGTACACCTGGTAAGCATATGTTGCTGAATCTCCGCGATTTGAAATTACCGGTGTTCCTTTTTCTATGTTTGGGATTACTACTTTCTCTAGCCAGTTTGTACGTGATGCCCACATGAGGAAAAACTGCGTTCGCGCGCTCGCCTCAACGGCCTCTACTGAAGAGAATACGTCACGAATTTTTTCAGAAAGCGGAGTTCCTCCAGGTTGCCTAGAAAATATAACCTGACCATCAGACAATCGTTCCTTGAGAAGCTCTGTTTGTGTCGTCTTTCCAGACCCGTCTATTCCGTCAATAATAATGAGTGGCGCTTTTTTCATCAGTAGTGCAATTATATCATGTGGCTCCCAAACGAGCTACTTCCCTGTACTTCCGAATCCGCTGTGTCCGCGGGCGGTGTCTGATAGTTCAGTAACTTCTTTTATCTCTGCGCGCTCTACTTTTTGAATTATGACCTGAGCAATTTTGTGCCCTGCTTCAATTGTGTAATCATTCTCGCCTAAATTTATCACGCCGACTTTTATTTCTCCGCGATATCCTGCGTCCATAACTCCGCCCAAAGTTTTCAAGCCGTGACTATTTGAAAGCCCGCTCTTGTCCCACACAAGACCGACGTATCCATCAGGGATTTCCATCGCGATGCCAGTGCCTACAAGCACACGCGCGCCTACAGGGATAGTCACACTTTCAATCGCATATAAATCAAAGCCCGCATCGCCGTGATGGGCGTAGGTGGGAAGTTTCGCATCGGGATGCAATTTTTTTATTTTGAGTTCCATTGACTGTGATTGTAGCACTGTGTGGCGCAAAAGAAAAAGGACGGCAGAACGCGAAGCGTTTTGCCGTCCCAAAACCCTATCGTGACATTCTCGCCCCGACAGAATCGTACTTGTTGACCTTTATCCACTCTTCCAGAAAAGGGGACATGTAATACTCAACTTTTACACCAAGTCGCATCAAATAATCCGTAACAAATGACTCGCGCCCGTACTCCCAAATGTAATACACGTGCTCAATTCCCTTGTTCACGATTTGCTTTGCGCAATTATTGCACGGATGAAGAGTAGTCATCATCCTCACATCTTTGAATCCGCGTGTACTAACAGTCAGGTTGTTGATGGCATTCAACTCTGCGTGTGATCCACGACAGAACCCTTTGCCTTCTTCAAGTTTGCCGTCAACTACCCTCGCGCATCCTGCCTCACGCGGGTTTACATCTCCGCGCGCAGGACCATTGTATCCCGACGAAAGAATATGTGTTCCCTCGTGAAAAATAACTGCTCCAACTTCATAATGCATGCACGCGGAACGCTTTGATGTAACAATCGCCGTTTGAGCAATGATATCCAAATACGATGGGCGAATATAATCTTCGCGTAGTTTATCTGGATACATACGGTCCAAAACTTTCTTGTCGGTGTGAGCGACCCATGAAAGCACTTTTTTCTCGTTCATTTCTTGCTCCTTTGTAAAGAATTAACCTAGCAAAATCTACCACGAGGGTTGCAGGAAGTCCAGAGTTTGACGACACTCTCAAATAAGCGTAGGGTGATGAAGGCAGTACATTTTCAACTACACAAAGGGAGTACAAAATGAGACCATATCTCAGTTTGATGGGAAATATTCTTGAACGCGGGACTGACCGCATAACAAGAAACGGCATGACGCGCGCGCTTTTTGCGCAACAACTGCGTTTTGATTTGCGTAACAATTTCCCCGCAATGACAACCAAGAAACTTGCTTTTAATTCCATGAAGGGTGAGTTAATTCCCTTTATTGGCGGTAAAAGCAACGTGAAGGACTTTCAAGCGCTTGGGTGCAACGTATGGAACGACAACGCAGAAGCAGATTACTGGAAGCCAAGAGCGAAATGCGAAGGCGACCTCGGGCGCATTTACGGCGTGCAGTGGCGCGACTGGATTACACCAGTATGGGTTAAAGGCAGACCGTTTGCAGACCACAGTGGATGGGACGAGGGTCACTGGGAAGTGCGACACATTGATCAGCTCACTGAGGTAATTGAGCGGCTCAAACGCGACCCTTTTGATCGGAGACTCATCGTAACTGCTTGGAACCCGGGGGAACTGGACCAGATGGCACTTCCGCCGTGCCATATGTCGTTTCAGTTGTTCGTTGAAGCAGACGATTTCGGAAAACCCGATTACCTCTCGCTTCATATGAACCAGCGGAGTTGCGATATGTTCCTCGGCGTTCCATTCAACATTGCTTCTTATGCGCTCCTGCTCGAGATGATAGCTTGTGTTGTAGGGCTCAAGGCGCACGAATGTGTCATCACGCTCAATGATGCGCATATTTACCATAAACACTTTGATGCGGTGCATGAGCAACTGTCACGCACTCCGCTTCCACTGCCAACACTCAAGCTCACCCCGCGTGAAAGTCTTTTTGATTTCACGGTGGATGATATTGAACTTGTGGATTACCAGCATCTCACAGCTATTAAGGCAGAGATGATTGTGTGATACAAAGCACAACCTCAAAGGGCGACAACCGCAAGGTTGTCGCCCTTTTTCTTTTTTCTATTTTCTTCCGCACACTCTCACTCTCACTCTCACTCTCACTCCCACTCTCACTCTCACAATACCATGCTATAGCATGGTATTGTGAGAGTGGGTTACAAGTGGGTTACATGTGTCTACATAAGGTGGAAGTGTTTTTTGAGCTCTAGTGCATTATCAATATCTGTTGCCACAATATAGCGAAGGTACTTTCGTGCCTGATAAAATTCTACAATATATTCAATTTCCTTTACACAGGAGTATGGGTGTACAAATACAGATTTTTGGAACTCATAGAAGCCCATATTTTTAAAATGCATACGGAGCGCTTCACGTGTCCGCTTAAATTTTTCTGGCACATCAAACATAACTATGCGCCATTTTCCGTCCCATTGTGCTGGTGTTTTTATCGCTATGTTATCGATATCGTAAGTCAGAGCTAGCTGTCTTCCCTCTTTAGAAAGCACAAGGGTTAATGTCCCATCACGATTATCTTTTGTTGAAACAAGTCTTGATTCATAAAGCGTGCAAATTGCGCGATTAAGCGAACTACGGTTGATTTTACTCCATTCATTACTAACTTCTCGCACAATGCGGAAATATTGATTTGGGTTGCGGGTAAGCCCAAGAGCGAGACCGGAAGAGAGGAGTAAAAGAATCTTTTTCTGTAAAGAACTTCTGTGTTTTCGTTTTTCTGAACTTCCTCTTTGTGCCTGTGTGCTTTTTGTCATGCAAACAGTATACCATTTGTTCCTCCCAACTTTACAATACCATGCTATAGCATGGTATTGTAAAGTTGGGTACAGTAGGTGCCAAGAATCTCCTAAAGAAAAATCGCCAATCAGATGATTGGCGGTTTTTCTTTAGGAGATTTAAATATTAACCCTTGATCTCAATCCCTGCTGAACGCGCTGTTCCGGCAATGATTTTCATTGCTGCTTCAACGTCGTTTGCGGAAAGGTCAGGCATTTTCTTTTCTGCGATTTCGCGAAGCTGTGCTTTTGTGATTGAGCCAGCTTTACTTGCTCCAGGCTTCTTTGAGCCGTTTGCTACACCAGCTGCCTTGATAACAAGTCCTGATGCAGGAGGTGTCTTCATTACGAAACTGAAAGTACGGTCCTCGTATACGGTAATAACTACCGGAACCATATCCCCCATCTTGTCCTTAGTAGCATCGTTGAACTTTGTAACGAATTCACCAATGTTTACACCTGCCTGACCAAGGGCGGGCCCCAAAGGAGGCGCCGGAGTTGCCTTTCCCGCTGGGATCACTACCTTTACTTTTTTTGTTATTTTCTTTGCCATGATTGATTTTTAAGGAGTGCAACGACTATATAAAATCATTATCCAGCTCCAGTTTTACGTTATCGTACCTTACTATATTTTATTACTATTTACAAGTTTTATTGATTTATCACAAATTCGATAAAACTGGGGCTGGATTAAGAAAAATATACTCCCTTGCCCCGCCTGCCATCGCCTAACTGCTCAATACGAGCGATAGGCAGTGGCGGGCAGGTCGTTATTTTTCTAGATTTTATGAATTTGTAAAAAATCTAATTCCACCGGTGTCTCTCGTCCGAACATTGAAACAAGCACCTTTGCGCGACCGCGTTCATTGTCAACATCGGCAATCTTACCTTCAAGGTCTTTGAATGGACCGTCCACAATTGTTACTTGATCGCCAACCACAAGGTCAATGTTATGCTTCGGTATTGACTCCGCCATACGCGCAAAAAGAGCATCTGCTTCGTGTTTTGCGAGAGGGACTGGTGTTACTCCAGCGCCAACGAAACCTGTAACACGAGGGGTATTCCGAACCACGTACCATGAATCGTCGGTAACGATCATATCAACGAGAATATACCCAGGGTAAATTTTCTCCTCAACTTCCACGCGCTTTGCGCCTTTTACCTTGATCTTCTTTTCCATAGGAACAAGCACGTTAAAAATCTTGTCCTCCATGCCGAGGGATTCAATACGTTGTTTCAAATTGCGGAGCACAGCATTTTCGTAACCCACGTAGGTGTGGATTGCGTACCAATTTCGCTCGCCTGTTGTTTCTTGTTTTGCCATGTTAGTTTTTCTTATGAATGAAATGAATTAGAAAATCTTACACCCGCTTAAATGCGATTTTTCAAATCGCGATTTCAAATTCTCTACCAAATACCTTTGGAACTTTTTATTATTGCTTTGTAATTTTATCATTATGGTGTAATTAGGGGGTTAATTTGAAATCATTTAACTGGGTTTGTACTTTAATGTCGCTACGCTCGTTAGATTACAAACTTTTTAATGAGTGTCGTAAACAAAGCATCGAACGCACCGAGATAAAGAGACGTCAAAACTGAAAGCACAACCACGAGCACAGTAAAAGCAACCGCCTGCTTGCGTGTTGGCCAGGTAACGTGCGCGAGTTCGCCTTTTGACTCCTTGATGTATTCAATAAATTGCATGGTAGTTTTTCTTAGTGAGTGAAGCGAGGTTAGAAAACCTTCACCCGGTTAAATACGATTTGAGTCTGTTCCTAATAAATTGCTTACCCCAATATGTCTTAAGATACTTTTCACGATGCATAGCGTCATGTTTATCAAGACAGGCTTCGGAGTAGATAATTTCTAGAGGACGGCGGTCTTTTGTAGACTCTACTTGTCCTTTTTGATGTTGCTCAAATCGTGATTTCAAATTTTCTGTATATCCAACGTAGAAGTTTTTATCTTTGTCTGATCGTAAAACGTAGACGTAGTAAAATTTCATACTAATTTGAAATCATTTAACTGGGTAAACAATCTAATGTCGCTTCGCTCGTTATCTTGTTTAAAAAACAGCCCCGCAGGGCTTTCGTCTACTATACTCCTTGGACTGGGGAAAGTCAAACTGAGGAACGATTACCAATTGACCAGGACACAGTGCACTGGGGCGCGACCGTACGGGCGCGCCCCTGTCAATTGTCAGTGGTCAAATGTCACATGTTCTCTCCTACCTTATTTCGTACGTCACTGTCACGCTTGATGTAATTTTATTTTCTCCTTGTGGAAGTTCTGGCACCCCCGCATCGCCACCAATTCCCTTTTCCATACTTGTCAATGTAGCGCGAGAATACATTGGGTAATAACCTCCCTCTAAGAACGACACCACACGAACGAGTGTAACCCCAAGATCTCGCGCAAGCACCTCCGCCTTTGCGCGCGCTTTTTCTATGGCAATTTTTCGAGCCTCGGCTTTTAGACCGTCTTCGTCGTCAATAGCAAAGTTTGGCCCTTGCATTTCTGTTACCCCCGCAGTAGCAAGTCCGTCTACAATCGCATTTACCTTTTCCAAATCGCGAACTTTTATAGTAACTGTTTGAGAAACCTCATATCCAACAATCACCTGCTTGCCTGGACGATATGGCGGGCAGTTTGTTCCCATGCACGACACCGTTCCTTCTTGCCACTCATACTTTGGATATGAGCTGTAATTTTGAGTCTTTATATCTTTGTCAGCTACACCAAGCTTACGCACACTCGCGAGTGCTGATTTTATTTTTTTGGTTACTTTGTCTTGCGCATCAGAAACTTTTTTCGCCTCCTCGCGAACAGTAAACGAAATATTTGCAATATCAGGCGTTGCAAATACCTCGCCTTCACCAGAAACAGAGATTGTGTTTGTAGCAGAAACCCCTCCACCGATAAAACGATACCCCTTTACCTCGGAAATAATCATAGCCCCCACAAGAACCGCTCCGAGCAGTGCTAGCACTGTGAGTGCTTGAAACAATTTTCCTTTATTGTTTTCCATAGTATTAGTGAACATTTGACTTTTGACATGTGACATTTGACTGATGAATCATTTGCCTTCGGCAAATGATTCATCATGATTTTGTTACTTGTCGGTGGTCAATTGTTAATTGTTAATTGTTATTTCAAAATATCCTCCACTTGGCGCAAAATCGTGTCGAGAGAATAATCCGACTTGATAATATATCCGCGCACGCCAAGCTCCACTCCCTCGCTCATTTTTTCCAAATCAGTGAGGTGTGTCTCCACAATAACCGGCGTGTTCTTTCCAGACTCCTCTTTGCGATACTTACGTAAAAACTCAATGCCTGTAACTTTAGGCATTATCATATCTAACATAATGAGGTCTGGTTTTTCATTTATAGCCATCTCAAAACCCTCGTCTCCATCAAAAGCGGCGATAACCTCGTACTTTCCATTTCCACCCGCAACCAAACCATCACGAAGAATTTTTGAAAAGATTTTATCGTCATCAATTATAAGTATTTTTTTTGTCATATGTATTTTACAGTATATACCAGTACCACTACTTTTTGCAATATCGAGGCTAAAAAGACAAAGTGGTCACTGACCTCTTTACACTTTTGCCTACTAGGGTTCATAAGGTCCGGCACTATGTTCTGTAGCACTTCTATTCCCCGCACTATTAATGAAGAAGTTGTTTGCATCAGGTGCCCCCAGTTTGCGCAGCAATTGAGAAGATGTGTCGCCAAACCCGACCGCTTGTGAAGTGGGTGCTAGCCTATAATTGTATAGTAGTCCATGTTTAGGAATAAAATTTGGTGTTGTCGCAAAAAACCCAGTATCAAAATATGGCGAGTGCACACCGCATCCTAAATATGCGCTTGTTACAACCTTCGAAGTACCTGACAGCGAAGATGCCGAAAATATAGCGCCTGAAGGAGAATAACTCCAGAAGATATTATTCTTTTCAGTTGGTAATGAGCCACCCATAAAAGATGCTCCTACAAAAACATTGTTGGCAATGGATAACCCGCTTCCATTTTTCCCAGTTGCAAGACTGCTAACAGTAAGTGCTGAGGAATATAAATACCTAGCGTCATTCGTAACACTTATGGGTGCCCCAGTAGCACATGTCCCAGTTGAATACTGCGAGACCACCATATTATTTCTAACAATCAAATTATCGGCAACCCCATAGAAGCGCAACACAGAGGTATTTGTGATGTCGTAAAGAAGATTGCCTTCAATTGTGATATTTGAGTAGTCTGAACGGCCTCCAGCCGCATCGGGAAGGTAAAACATAATCCCGGAAGACGAGCCCATCCCATGCATGATGTTGTTTCGGATTGTTACATCATTGCTTCGAATAGAAATTACGCTGGCATGGGGATCGAGAATCGCATTGGGATCAAGAGGCGTCGTCGCTGGATCACAGTTTGCCAATACATAAGGTGTTGCGACAAAGTTGCAATATGGGGTAAAAATCATTCCTCGAATATGGTTGTCTTCAATCAAGACATTGACATTGTTTGACAGATATTGAATACCAGTTCCAGCCTGTGGAGAAATGTAGTTTCTGAACAGAGAAATATTTGTACTGCCAGCCAACTGGATTCCGCGAAGTACCCCCGACACGCAGTTGGATTTGATAGTCACCCGTTCAGTGTTATTCATTCCAATGCCGTCGATAGTGCTAGGATTTCCCGGCGTTAAGGAGGCTATTGCGTAACCTGAACCACGTGTACTGTCGGAGCTAATCGTATTGTTCAACAACTCAATATCTGTTGCATCTGCAATATTTACCAGTTGGCCATTATTGGGATCATAATCATAGTTCTTGATGGTAAATCCTACAACTCGCAAAAATGCCGGGGACTTAGCCACATAATCAATATTGATTTTACTGAGACGTGGTGATGCACCAGGGGTGGCACGAATGGTCAAATAACTCGTGCGTCCGACTGGAACAGTTTCTTGAAGTGCTCCGTAGTCGCCACCCGCGACGAATACAATACTCCCCGCAGGGGCAGAGGAAAGGGCCTTGCTTAGACTCTTCCAAGCTGTGCCCGATGTCAGGCCGTTGTTCGCATCACTCCCTGCTGTAGCATCCACATAATAATTTGCTATAAAATACTCTGTGCTTACATCTGCCACACAAGAGCCCCCAATTGGCGCTGACGGCGTTGGTATCGTAGAGAGAACTGGTATCAGACTGAACGTCGCATTAATAGTATGCGCCATCTGCGCATTCGTGAAGGTGTACGTGGTGGAGGTTGCAATACTTGTTCCGTCTACAGTGAGTGTTGCTACTTGGTAACCACTTGCTGGAGTGATGATGTAGGTTTGATTTGCTCCTTGGGCTATAGAGGTTACTCCTGTGGGTGAGATGGCTCCGTTTGTTCCGGCAGATGCGGTGATATTAAAAGTGGTGATTGGGATTGCGGAGAAGGTTGTACTAATCGTATGAGTTGCCTGCACGTTTGAAAAAGAGTGCGTGGTGGATGTTGCAATACTTGCT
>JBAQCU010000059.1:0-8267 GCA_049294435.1 Minisyncoccia bacterium | reverse complement strand
CACCCCCTGTTTTTTTCTACTTCTTCTTTCGTGCGAGCATTGTGAGGATGAGCCCAATCATTTTGTCTTTGTGTGTTGGGTCACTTTCGGCCACAAGGAGAGTTATTGCGGTAAGGGCTGGTGGCGTAATGCGCGCAGTATCGAGTACTTTCGCTTTTGCGAGGAACCACACGAACGCATACGCGCCACTTCGCTTGTTGCCGTCGAGAAACGAGTGATTTTTGATAACAAAGTAGAGAAAATGCGCCGCCTTCTCCTCGACAGTCGGATACATATCCTTGCCCCCAAACGCTTGCATCACATTACCAATGATTCCCGCAAGACTTCCCCGCTCCCGCTCGGTCGCAAAAAGGTCGGTCGCCTCGCCTTTCATAATAAGTGACTCTTTCAAAGTGGCAAGTGCACCTCCAAACATTTTTGCTGTAATTTTTACCGATTTTTTTGTTGCACCTTTTGTAGTAAAAGTTTCCTTATCATACGCATCAAGCGAGAGCCACGTATCAGCAAACATACTAATAAGCTCGAGGATGCTTTCGGTATCCACTGCTATACCTTTTGGTAGGAGCATTTTTACATCTGCAACCGCCTTCAAAAAAGAATCATAATTTTTTGAAATACGCGATTTGTTTATCGTGAAGCCATCAACTAAATGCTTTCTTAGGGTGCTCGTTGCCCACTGACGAAATTTGATTGCTTTGGCGGAATTTGCCCTATATCCAACTGCAAGAATGACGTCGAGGGAGTATAGAATGACTGGTTTATCCGAATTTGCAATATGCATTTTTTGCATATTGCTTTTTTCTGAAACTTCTCCATCTTTGAAGATATTTTTAACATGTCTCGACACGACAGACTGGTCTATTTCAAAAATATCAACAATCTGCGCCTGCGTCGCCCACACGGTCTCCTTGCAAAAATCCCCCCAAAGCTCAATAGCTCCCGACTTTGCTTGGTAAATGACTGATTTTGCAAAATCATGTCGCGCAGTGTCCATTGAAGCGCGACGTAAATTTTTTATTTTCCTCGTTTTCATAAAACTGTTGCGTAAGTATATCATAAGAAAAACACGGGTGCGATTGGCTTCGCCAATCGCACCCGTGTTTTCTGCAACTCTATTCTACCAAGAGCGCCCCCTTCGTATAAATATTCTTTGGATCCCATAGAAACCATGAATTGAGCCCGGAGTCGTAGGTTGCCTGTATCTGTGCGCGGACTTCTACGGGTCCGTAGTTCCCACCGTAGTCAAAATCTTGGAGCCATGGGCGGAGCTTGTTCTTATCATATGGCTCCTTCGTATAAAGAGCTGGAGTTGAGGTACCTATCCTCATTGCGCCGAGATGATTTACTGGAGTTGAAGTTGCTATTGTTCGAGCTACTGCCCTACTCATTGAATAATGCACAACATCATACACATGTTCGTTCGGATTTCCCCATCCGTTAAAAAGCGGAGGGTAATGTGACGGATACACCATTGGAGAAATATAATCAAAATAAGGGAGCGCTCGCTCAAGTACCTGTCCGATATTTAAGTCATCGTTATTTGTTGCGGTCATCCCAAAAAGATCTGCGGAAAGTTTTGCGCCTGTTGGTGAGAGCGAATCATGAAGATAGGAGAAAAAATGTTCAAGAGCGTCAGCCTTGCTCATCCCCTCCCCCCACGAATAATCAATGTCCTTCATCGGACCATCTGACGGGAAGCGAATATAGTCAAAGTTGAGCTCATCAAAACCCATCGCATGCGCTTCCTTTCCTAACGCTACAATATATTCCCAATATGGCCTTGCGCTCACATCAATAAAGCTCAAGCCCTTAAAATCTTTCCACACAGTACCGTCACTTTTTTTAAGGACAGCTAGCTCGGGGTGCAACTTTGTATAATATGGGTCTTGAAAAACAGTTATACGCGCAATCGTATAAATACCTTTGTCGTGAAGACGCGCTATAAATTTCTTTAGGTCTGTTGTACGGCATCCACCACCATTATTGTGCTTTAGTAGTGGGTCTGTAGCGGAAAATGAAATTGTACCACTATAATCTTTGATATCAATGATTATGCTATTTACCTCTGTAGTATCAGCAATATGCACCAGCTTTTCACGAAAAGCCCCTGAACTAGCTGCGCATGCTGTCATATAAATTGCTTTTACTGCATCTGGTGTTTGTAAATGAGTGACAATAATTTCTGGTACAACATTTTGTGTACTAGAAGCAACAACTGAACTTGTTGTGGTGGCTGTATCTGTTCTGTATGCAACTGAGAAAAACGGAGGAATAAAAAAATAAAAGGCGGAGAACCCTCCGACTAGAACTGTGCCCGCCACCCAAAAATGTTTCTTGATTACCATTATTGTATTCGTTGTGGAGTTACTATTTTTTCCTCTGGTGTTGATGGAAAAGCTTGTTCTGCTTCTTCAATATAACCAGGTACAATATTAGCTCCTCGGCTTGAAACTACGATGAGATCATCGTAGTTTGCTCGCTCTACGTCGCTAATAAGCTTCTTGCAGTTACTGCAGTAAACCACTGAAGAAAGATACGCGAGTACTGAGATGGCTACCCCGCCGGCCACGAGAAGCGACGTGCGCGCCCATGCAGGGAATCCGCCAACCGCCACCACAACGACGAGTGCTCCTAAAATTGTCATTACTGCGTGCTTTGTCATGTGCCTAGTATACTAGCCCTCTCGATTTTTTCAAAGCTTTGAAAAAATCGTGTAATACCAAAGCGAAAATGACACCCCTTCCAAAGTTAAAATGACACCCCCCTCGTAAAGAGTACCATTGAGCATATTAACTAACACACATATGTCATGGAAGAAATTAAGCTCACCGCTCTTGAACAGGAGCGGTACGACATCATTCGTTCTTGTATTGCGGGTGATATTACCAACAAAGAAGCGTCAGTGCGTCTTGGGTTGAAAGTTAGACAAGTGCAAAGGATCAAGCGTACCGTTGAGAGTGAAAAAAGGAAAGGCGTCGTTCATAAGTCAAAAGGACGAGCTTCAGGCAATGCAACGAGCGATGACACCGTAGAAAAAGTAGCTGCATTTTTTAAGCAAAAGAAACACAGCGACTTTGGTCCAACGTTCGCTCAAGAAAAACTTGCAGGTCAGGGTGTTGTGTTGAACACAGAAACCTTAAGGTTGCTCATGATTAAGAAAGGACTCCGTGAGACACATCCTCGACGTGGTCCGCAGATTGTAAGGGAGTGGCGGGAACGCAAGGAATGTTTCGGTGAGTTGGTACAGTTCGACGGTTCGTATCACGATTGGTTTGAGAATGGCGAGAAGGAATGTTTGCTCGCTGCCATTGATGATGCAACGAGTAGAATCGTAAAGGCAGTGTTTGAGGACAACGAAGGTGTGCATGCTGTCTTTCGTTTCTGGTGGTCGTATATGGAGGCACAGGGACGTCCAGTAGCCATATACCTTGATAAATTCAGTACGTACAAGATAAACCACAAGAACGCGGTGCATAACCCAGAGTTCATGACGCAATTCCAAAGAGCGATGAAGGAGCTTAGTGTGCGTGTCATCTGCGCGAACTCACCCCAAGCAAAAGGAAGGGTCGAGCGCTTGTTTGGGACGTTGCAAGACCGCATGGTGAAAGAAATGAGGCTTCGTGATATCAAAACACGGGACGTGGCTAACAAGTATATTCACGAAGAATACACCGACGTCCACAACAAAAGATTTGGTGTGCCTGCTCAGAGTACTGTCGACGCACACCGTCCGCTTTCAGATGACTTGCGCACGCGACTGCCGGCGATATTTTCCGTACAATCAAAACGCAAAGTAAACAACGACTACACTATTCAGTTTAAGAACAAGTGGTTTCAATTGGAAGCCACGCAAGACACTGCGGTATACAAGCGAGATGAAGTAATCGTTGAGGAACGATTTGATGATACCCTGCATGTTCGAATGAAGAATACCTACCTGAAATATCGAGAGCTTCCCCGTCGTCCAAAGCCACTGAACGTGCCTGTGGTAGCGCTTACGAAACGAAAACCAGATTGGAAACCGCCAGAGAATCATCCGTGGAGAAAACTAATTTTGTGAAAAATTGAAAAAAACGAAAAACCGCACAGAACATTAGAACACGAATACTTACTTAACGGTAGATGTCATTTTAGCTTTGGTCTGACAGCTTTGAAAAAATCGAGAGGGCTACTGAATTTTCAACTTCACAATACCACGCTATAGCGTGGTATTGTGAAGTTGAAAAAAATAAGCGAAGAGACGGATTTTTACACCTTCGCTTCCACAATTACTACAAATTCTCCACGCAAACGGTCTGGATTTTGACTAAAATGAGCGCGTACTTCTATCACAGTTTCACTCACAAACTCCTCATATATTTTGGTGAGCTCGCGCGCGACGATAATTTTACGCTCAGCGCCACAAAATTTCTCCAACGACTCAAGAGCTTTCTCGATACGATGAGGCGACTCATAAAATGCCATCACGCGCGAGGATTCGGCAATCTCTTTAAAAAGCGTTTCCCTCCCCCTCTTGTGTGGAAGGAACCCAAGAAATGTAAACTCTGCGACGGAAATCCCCGCAGCTGAAAGTGCGGTCGTAATTGCCGACGGTCCGGGGATTGGAACGATTGCAACTTCGTCACCAAACTTCTCACGCACCTGCGAAACAAGGAGCACCCCGGGGTCTGATATGCACGGAGTACCGGCGTCCGACACAAGCGCGAGATTTTTCCCCTCTTCGAGGAGCGCCAAAATTTTGTCCACCTTTGCGAGCTTGGACTGCGCATGGTAGCTCATCGTTGGCGTCTCAATGTCGTATTTAGAAAGTAAGCGCTTAGTCACACGCGTATCCTCGCACAAAATCAAATCAACCTCTTTGAGCACACGCAAAGCGCGCAAGGTTATATCCTCTAGATTGCCAATTGGTGTGCCTACTACAAATAGTGTTGCCATTAAGACACACTAGCAAAATTGAGGAAAAAAGAAAGCCGGGCGCGTAGCGCCCGGCAAATTAGCGAAAAAAAATTGCTAGATAGCCATTATTGAAGCTTGTCCAAACACAATCACAACCAGCTTCTTTGATAACTACAGGGTGGCCATACCCAGGTAATTTGAATTCGTTGTTTTCGGATACATCATCTCTTTGCTGGAAGATTTGTTTTCTGATTACCTTTTTAAACCTTACAACAAGTACACTGTCCTTTCCTGAATGCTCCTGATGGATTGAATCAATACGGCCGGCGAAAATATTTGAGCCGATAGTTATTTCAGCATCTGCAAGGTAACACTTTTGAAACAGTTCCCTGCTCCACTTGGGAGTTATATTGTCTCCCAGGTGCTCAAGTTTCCTTCCATATACCTTCATTAATTCGCCGACCTTACGGACGACCGTTTTTGCATATCGCGAGGTCCAGATTATCACTAACCCGTACCACATCCTTAATTTTCTCATTTTCTTCTCCCACTCGAGTTTGTACAAAAAAATCATCCAGCTCCAGTTTTGGAAATTACTTCCAAGCAAAACTGGGGCTGGATGACAAAAGCTTCTAAAAACAAAGTATAACACGCCGAGGCAAATTACCCTAGTAAACTCTCCCCCACCTTATAAATATCCCCTGCCCCCATCGTCACGACGATGTCATTTTCGGTGATTGTGTCACGCAAATAATTTTCTATTTCTGCAAAATTTGCTCCTGCATGAACATTTTGATTATGCTTGCGAATCTCCCCTGCGAGTATCTCCGAACTTATCTCTGGGTCTGGGGTCTCCCTCGCAGCATAAATAGGCGCCACAATAACCTCGTCGGCATCGGCAAAAGCCTGCGCAAAATCATTGAGCAATGTTTTGGTTCGCGAATACAAGTGAGGCTGGTACACCACTACGATGCGCCACTTGCGATATTTCTCTCTGAACCCCTGAAGTGTAGCTTTTATCTCTGTTGGATGGTGGGCATAGTCATCATACACGAGGGCGCCATTTTGCATTTTCCCTTTACTCTCCATTCGTCGCCACGTGCCTTTGAAAAGCGCCAACAGTCGAGACGCTTCTGGGTCATCGACTCCCAAAACCCCCGCCACTGCG
This sequence comes from Minisyncoccia bacterium, assembly GCA_049294435.1. Taxonomy (GTDB): domain Bacteria; phylum Patescibacteriota; class Minisyncoccia; order Phycocordibacterales; family UBA1550; genus UBA1550. Next base: position 2,203 of record JBAQCU010000059.1, on the reverse strand, counting down.
ATGGCGGCTTTTGCATTCTTGATATTGTGTTTACCTGCAACTTGTAACGGGACAACTATATTCTCTTTTGTGTAATCTACGATGCGTGCTTTGACATTTTTTAGAGCAGGCACAACAAACGGATCGCCTGGATCACACACAATCACACCCTCTGGGGGGACTTTTTCCGCGAAACGCGCAAAAGCTTTTTGCACACCTTCTATTGTGCCGTAATAATCCAGGTGGTCATTATCAATATTCGTAATTACCAAAATTTCTGGCGTAAGGTTCATAAATGAACGTTGGTATTCGCAGGCCTCCGCGACAAAAAGATTACTCGTGCCTAAAACAAAGTTTGAACCAGTTTTTTTCAAAATACTTCCAACAATAACGGTCGGTGAAAGTTTTGCTCCACCCAGTATTTCAGAAATCATTGCTGTTGTAGTCGTTTTACCATGAGTGCCTGACACAGCAATAGTGCGCATGCCCTCAGAGATTATTCCAAGGACACGCGGATAAGAAAAAACCTGTATACCGCGCTCGGCTGCTACCACAAGCTCTGGGTTGTCCATTTTCACAGCAGGTGAGTACGCAACAAGATCACACCCATCCGGGACATTTGCTCTGTCGTGTCCAAAAAAAACTTTTACTCCTTCCGCTATTAGCTTTTCCGTATTTGGAGACGGCTCACGGTCTGACCCGCTCACGGAGACACCACGCGCCAAGAGCATTCTCGCGACAGCAGAAGTGCCGACACCTCCAATACCGACAAAATGTGCAGTGTGAATATTTTTCAAAAATTCATCGTTCATATTTTCTTTACCAATTTCACAAACTGGTCTCCGCGGTCAAATTCATTTTTGAATACTCCGAAACTTGCAGCTCCGGGTGACAGGAGTACCGTGTCGCCTTTTCGCGCAAAGTCACGTGCCGTTTCTACAGCATTCTTCATACTGTCCACAATGTATACAGGATACGAAGTTTTCCTTGGAATGAGTGCAAGTAATTTTTCTGTCGCAGCACCTTCTATCAGAACGAGACCTTTCACCGTCTTGTGTACAAGCTTCGCCATACTAGAATAGTCGAGCTCCTTATCAGCACCTCCCGCAATTAATACAATATTCTTTTTCTTCAAGTCTTTCAGCGTTTCTAATGCTGCTTTGTTCCCATCTGGCGTTGTTGCGGTGGTGTCGTTGTAATACTTCACGCCAGCTACTGTACGCACGAGCTCAAGGCGCCCCGGAACACCCACAAAACTCTCCACGCCTTCTTTTATGAGCCCAGTTGGGAGATCGAGTTCCTCGCATACGCGAATTGCACATGCGATATTTGAGCGATTATGCTCACCAGGAATTTTTATTTTCCACGCTTTTGGTACGATACTTTTTTTAGCAATTAGCACCTCGCTTTTAATAGCGCCATTAAATCTCGTCTTAATTTCTTTTGAAGCCTGCTCCCCAAGCACGAGCACCTCATCATCCTTTTGGTATTTAAAAATATTTGCTTTATCATCAAAATATTTCTTCATGTCCCCTTTGTAGTAGTTCAAATGGTCCAGTAAAAAATTGGTGAACACAGAAACATGGGGAGAAAGTTTTGCATCACCAAAACCTTGAAGTTGCCACGAGTCGAGCTCAAGGATTACAATATCCCCTATTTTTGTTTTTTTAAGAAGTGGAAGCGTCGCCATACCACGTACATTACCGCCCACAAAAACATGCTTCGGGTATGCGCGGGTGAGGATGTGCTCAAGGAGATGTGTGACGGTTGATTTCCCTCTCGTGCCAGTGACACCTATGATAGTCGCTGGGGTAAATTTTGCAAAGAGCGACGCATCCATCTCTATAGGAATTTTATTTTTCTTTGCTTCTGCGATGTATGGTGAGTCTAGTGGCACACCAGCAGACTTGATAACCATGTCACATTTTTTGAAATCCTCGAGCCTGTGTTCACCAAGTACATATTTAATATTTTTACACTTCGCCAGTTTTTTCTGTGATTTCGCGAGGGCCACTTTATCCTTTTTATCGGTAATCGTAAGATCCGCGCCAAGCTCTGAAAGGAACTTTGCCACATTGACCCCACGCCCCAAAAGCCCTAAACCGAGCATGGTGATTTTTTTCCCTTTGAAAAAAGTTTTGTAGTCCGTTCCGTTCATACTCCCATCATATCAGAAACCCCCAAAAGACAAACACAGCAATAAGATGCTATAGCATCTTATTGC
>JBAQCU010000058.1:0-3816 GCA_049294435.1 Minisyncoccia bacterium | reverse complement strand
ATTACGAAACTCTATTTCTGTCATTGCGAGTCGGTACTCAGACGTGGCAATCTATGTGTTTATCCTGGATTGCCACGCGCTTCGCGCTCGCAAGGACAGAATTATAAGTAGTTTCGTAATTCAAAGTTTAATAGTGCTAGAACCCAAGCTTCTCTTTCACCAAAATGAGTGTGAGGTGGCGGTTTGGCATAATCTCGCGCTCAATGATGAGAACACGACCGATGGTGCTTCCCGGATAACCGACTCCCTGCATTCGTTTATTTTCAAGTGGAAATACATAGTCTTCAATGCGTTTGAATCCTGCCTCTCTATCTGCAACGATTTTGTTTGCGCTCGCAACCCAAATCACATTGTCTGAAGCAAACGCATAGCTTGGCAATTGACTTCCTGACGCTGAAGCTATCAAAAGCTGTCCTCCCTCGGTGATGGCATGCACAGAACCGAGAAAATAATCCGCTAGCACAGACTCTTTACGCAGGCGGGCTTGTTTAGCTGTGTCTTTTTCGTTCAAAATATTTTCATGCAGGTTGTCCCATCCGTGCTTCCCTTCTTTTAAGTAGCCAGTAAAACCAATCTCATTTAGTGTAGACGATGACCCATTCATCACTTTGCCTCCTTTCGGAATGAGTTTTTTAATTTCTTCAAGCGCCTGTTCTTTAGTTTCCACAACAATGGCGTTAATGTTTCGCTCTTTGAGCGACGCAATTACCTTTTCAATCACACTATCTGATGCAATTTTTGTGTAATTCATAATTTTTATTTGCTTTCAAACAATGTCGGTTCATCTCTTTCCTTCATATTTATCGCGACTATGAGCATAAATACAAGAAGAGTAAAGTACGCTGGAATAAAAAATACACCTAAAATATTTATGATTGTTTTGAGTGCGAGTGCTGGAACAATTGCATACAAACTCATCTTGTACGCGCCACTGTACGACAACGGCATCTTTTTTAGATAGGCGATTAGTTTTGGAATAAGCGCGAACAAAAGAAGCACGATAAAATATTTTAGATACCCGAACAACATCGCGATGAATGTTCCGATGATTCCGACAAATACGATAGCACCGAGCGAGTCGCGTGTTTTTTCAACCCACGATAACAACCATTCCTGGTTTATGGAAGCATCAGGAATTGACCCTAATTCTTGAATCGTAATTTGCCCATCATTGCCTCGTGTCACTATTTCAGTCCTTGTTAACAAGGCAAATGTTTTATATTCATCAAATTTCTTTTTATTAAAATCATTTTTCGTATCAATAACCAACATCCTTTCAATGCCCTGTTCTTTTAATACTGGCCAGGATTCATTCTTGTATTCTATAATATATGGTTCTGTGACGTTTACCGATGCTACGCCTTTTTCAATGTGAATAGTGAGCTCAGACGGGAAATAACTTTTCACTAATTCCGGCGCGTACTCTTTCACAAACGTGATACCTTGTGGCGCTAGCGCTATGCCAAGGTAAATTGTCATAGCAACAGAAAGAAGAAGCGAAAACTTTATGTAATAACGAACAATATCAGATAGCGGTGTTACAACTGCATTTTGATAAAAAACTGGGTCATAAATACTCTTTTTAAATGTCTCAAAAATTGTCCTCATAATAGTCATTATATCAATATATGTGTGTTGCGTAAACAATTGCGTTGTGGTACTGTTTTCGGCAGTATGTCCCTACAAACAATAAATGGAGCCGAAAATGAAATATTATTTCAATCTGATTTGTTTACTCATAGCGCAAAAAGCGTATAACATCTACCTATGGTTCTGCTCTGAAACACTGCCACTTGATTGCAATTACATCGTGCTCAACAAAAAAATCCAGTCGCGCGCAAAAATATTCAAGGCATTCCTAGATGCCACCAGACTCAGACCTAGGCATTTAGCCAGTAACGCAGACAAAAAGAAAGAGATGGCTAAACTCAAAAAAGTGCGTGATGACCTGTATTCCAAATACGCCGAAAAGGTCTCTGTTTTTAATAAGCAATAATGTCGCATAAAAACCCCTTCGCTTTTGAAGGGGTTTTTCTATATCTCAAATTTACCTCTTCCGTCCGCCATGACAGTTGAAAGTACAATAATACCAATTACAACAAACACACCGCCAGCAAGCAAGGCGTAGTTCACGCCAAAATGCTCCCAAATATATCCACCAACAATTCCAGCAAACATCAAACCAAATCCTGCGGTCGCATTCACGAGGCCGTACGCGCCTGCGCGATGGTCCTCTGGGGAAAGTTCCGCCGCAAGAGCTCTCGCCACGCCGTCAGTAAGAGCTGGAAAGAGACCGAGGATCAAAAAACCAAGCGCTAAAATAACCACCCCTTCCGCGAGCGCTACAACAAAATACCCTATCAAAAGTATTATGTACCCGATACGCATCACTGCGCGCGCGCCGATGCGATCGCTCATTCCACCAGCACTTACCGAGAAACCAGCGTACGACAAGCTGTAAAGCATATAAAAAAGAGGGATTGACGCGAGAGAAAAACCTAAATGTTGAGTTTTTAGCAAAAGTACGGCAACAGGCAGGCTCCCCGCTGACAACAGAAACAGCGCCACAAGGTATCGTTTGAAATCTACTGGGAAAAGAGAAATTGAACCCAGAGATAAATTCCCTTTGCGTGCTTCTAGAGCGATATCTTTTACAAAAAGAATTGACGCAACTGCGAGTATGCCGACGATAAAAGCAACAACAAACACAATATTGAAACCTTCTGGATACGCGCGAAGAATTAAGTACGCCACAAACGGTCCAAGAATCGCGCCAAGCGTATCCATCATCCTGTGAAATCCAAAAGCTCGACCCATCTCCTCTTTTGGAGTGGAGAGCGAAATAATTGCGTCGCGCGGAGCCTCACGAAGTCCTTTTCCAACGCGGTCAGTTACACGAATGCCAATAACTCCACTTACTGACGACACCAATAGATACAATGGACGTGTTGCCACCGACAGCCCATACCCAAAAATCATAAACTGTTTCCTTTTCTTTATCTTGTCAGAATACTTACCAGCATAAATTTTTATAATATTTGCCGCGCCATCGGCTAGCCCTTCTACGAGCCCGAGTGAGCCCGCCCCCGCCTTCAATACAGATGTAAAAAACGCTGGGAAAATGGATGATACCATTTCGTTGGACATATCGTTAAAAAAACTCGTAAGACCGATTAGAAAAATATTTCTCGGCGGACGATATCGGGTCATAAATTTAGTATACCCCCACACCTACTTTTCCCATAATCACATTCATTAAACCATCGACATATCCGCCGAAAGAAAAGTAGGTGTGGGGGTATACCTCTAGTTAAATAGCTCCATAAATTTTACAGGATCAATTGAAACACCTCCGATACGAACAGTGAGATGCAAATGTGGCATTTCTGCGTATCCAGTCTGACCGCTTTTCCCAATGAGTTGCCATGGTAAAACAAGTTCGCCTACGTTCCGTCAAACAATTCTGCAATCACTTCATACTCACCCAATCTTTTGTTCAAATCTACCCCGTAAAGCGCGGTTGGTTTGCCTTGGTACGTAAAAATTCCAAGTTTTTTCCCTTCATAAATTGTTTTTTTAAATTTCCAATGCAATTTTGCCGTTTACTTGTATCATAACAGGCTCCCCTTGTATAACATGCGACGGGAAAAACGATAATGTCGCTGTTTGCGCATACAACACTGTTGTTGACTTTGAATTACGAAACTCTATTTCTGTCATTGCGAGTCGGTACTCAGACGTGGCAATCTATGTGTTTGTCCTGGATTGCCACGCGCTTCGCGCTCGCAAAGACAGAATTATAAGTAGTTTCGTAAT
>JBAQCU010000057.1:0-3690 GCA_049294435.1 Minisyncoccia bacterium | reverse complement strand
CCAGACGGTGGAAAGGTTTCCCCGGTTTGCCAACGCACAGCCCCAGAAGAAATTATGAGAGTGCTTGCTGTATAAAAATACGCAACAGAAACCCCGATGACGCGAAGCGTCATCGGGGTTGTTTTTTTAATCTTCTCGTTCAAGATCCACCACTCTCTCTACTTCATCAAACGCTGTCAGTCCTGCGAGAATTTTTTCAATACCATCTTCACGCATATTTAGGAGGCCCTGTTTTTTTGCAATCTCGCGGACCTCGCGTTCAGAAGGTATCCCGTCAAGGAGAGCTTCAATTTCTGCCGTCATTAGCACTGCTTCAAAAATACCCACACGACCACTGTATCCTGTGAGGTTGCATTTTTCGCAACCAACCGCGCTCCATATTTTTTTTGTTTGAACGACTTCGCCAACTTTTTCTTTGATAAGCGCCGCGACTTCATCAATAATTTTCTGCTCGCGTTCGTTTGGGGAACCTTCTTTTTTGCACTCAGTACAAAGCTTTCGCGAGAGGCGTTGCGCGAGAGCGACGGTGAGCGACGAGCCGATAATTTTTGGCGTCACGCCCAAGTCTATAAGGCGCGGAATTGCTCCCGCGGCGGTGTTGGTGTGGAGAGTTGAAAAAACCATATGCCCCGTGAGAGCGGCATCAATTGCAATCTTCGCCGTCTCTCCGTCGCGGATTTCGCCGACCATTATCACGTCCGGGTCTTGACGCATCGCAGCGCGCAAACCTTCAAGAAAGGTGTATCCCTTGCGGACCTCAACTTGAGTTTGCGACACGCCTTTCAGGTGGTACTCGATTGGGTCTTCAATCGTCATCATTTTAATTCTCGGTGAGTAGATCCTTTTTAAAAACGAGTACAGCGTCGTTGTTTTACCAGAGCCCGTAGGACCAGTGTTCAAAATCATTCCGTGCGGCTTCTTAATCTCACGGTCAACGATTGCCAATAGGCGTGGCGACATACCAAGGTCTTCCAAGGTTACATTGAGTGAAAGCGGATTCAAAATACGCATCACTACGCCTTCTCCGTATGCCCCGGGGATTACTGACACACGCATTTCAATTTCAATTTCCTTGATTTTAATACTGAATCGCCCATCCTGGCTTTCGGCGCCGATATTCAACTTGAGTCCCGCAAGGAGTTTTAGTCGCGAAGAAAATAGGCGGTAAATTGCGCTTGGGAGTGTTACCACTTCATGGAGAACGCCGTCCACGCGGTAGCGAATATGAATTGCGTCCTCTGCTGGCTCTATGTGAATGTCGGAAGCGCGAATGCCAATCGCGCCTGCGAGGACAATGCTAAAAATATTTGAAATATGCCGCGCAGTTTTTTCGGCAACAGTGGATTTTAGCGCATCCGACACGGCAGCAAGATTGTTGAATTTACCAACAAGCTCTTCCATGTTCTCTCCAGAAATATCAACCATCCCTGTCTCACTTTTTGTAGCCCCAGAAATTTCTTTGTAACGCTCCCATACTTTTTCGAGACTTGCATGCGAGACTAGATATTGGTCTAATGTATATCCGCGTTCAGCGAGAGAAGCAATAACTTCCTTAGTGTTTGCTTGTGTCGGTGAAAAGAGGCCCACTTTTATTTTTTTGTTTACGAGTTCAAAAGGAGCAATGAGCGCCGCCCGCGCGACGTCCTCTCTGAGAAGCCCAACAGCGGACGCATTAATAGGCACAGCGGTTAAATCCGCATATGGGATGCCGTGCTTGTCAGCCATAATTTGAAGAAAATCCTCCTCTTCTTTTTGATGGAGAAGAGCTAGTCGCTCGTCGTTTTCCTTGTCGTCAAATTTAAGCATATATGTGCTTGTATTATATGTGTTTCTTGGCGCAACTGCCACTTGACAAAAGATAGGGATTTGGTATAATTAAAAAAGTAAGTTCCGCATACCCGCATATGTATGACATCGCGGATATGAATTTTTGACAAAACAAAAGGAAAAGGAGAAAATCATGAAGAAGTTCATTCTTGTTTTATTGCTGTTAACCGTAGTCGTACCAACGTTCGCCACAGCTTCAGGGCTTCGTTGCGCTGAGGGTGCGCTTGCTGGGGGGGGACTAGGCTCTCTTCTTGGTGGCGGGAGAGGGCAGATTGCGTTTGAGGTATTTGGTGCCTTGGTCGGTTGCGACACTGCGACCAGTTTTGAGGAACCAAGAACCACTGTAACTCGCAGAGTCACCGTTGTTAACAGCGGTGGCTATAATCAATATAATCAACACGCCAATCCTGCATATAGATATGGGAATAACAACCCCTGCCAAGGACATTGGGAGGGTACGTACTACACGGATGGATATCAACGTTCTCGTCAGTCAGGCGGAATTACGCGTGATGGATGTAGAGCCGAGTATGTCTCAAATATCAACCCAGCAGTTTACACGGTTGATGAGGTCATTGAAAAGCCAATTGCGAAAGTAGTTGGTCCGACGGTGTACAACTACACCGAGGAAAAAATGATCCACCCAAGTTGCAAAACTGAAAATCCCGGCGCAGACGGCAACTGTTTACTCGGCAAGGTTCCAGGTCTCAGGCTGGAGCAATTGGCTTGCGATGGTAAAACGACAAAGACGGTCTGCCCAACACCGAAGTACAACCCCGGGTTGTGGGCGGGGATCTACTTTCGTCTTGGCAAGGAACTTGTCGCAAAACAAATCAAGATGCAGGGTGGGGAATTCGCTCTACAGTAATAAATAGCGAATTTTTTGTGAAGCGCAAGGAAACTTGCGCTTTTCTTTTTAGGGGTTGACTTTTTTGTACATTATGTGCTATAATTCAACAATATGAACAATATTATCCTTCAAACAATTCGCGCGGGGGCGGTGTTAATGGTAGTTTTTTTTGCTTTTACTAGCGATGTATTTGCCGCACCTATGCTTACACCTACAGAGGTGTCTGAAATCAAAGGCGACAGCGCTATACTTATTGGCCACGTTTCAAATCCAAACAAAAATTCAATGGTGTGGTTTGAATGGAACGAGGCTTATTCTGGATCAGCGCCACAGACAGTAGCGCTTCAAGGGCTTTATAACGAAGCTACTTTTAAATGGAAACTAAAAGGATTGACGCCCGGTGTAACATACTCTTATCGCGCAGTGGCGATGGAGGGTGGAGTGACGGTTTATGGAGCCACGGCTTCATTTAGGACACCTGCCCCAACTGATGCCGCGCTGGTGGGGAATTCATACCAAATGGGACAGACAAAATCTTCTTTAGGAGTCGGTCCAATCACAACGCCCGCAAAACAACCACCAGTTGCTGTGAAGGCGTCTGCGCAGACAAATACAACTGCAAACATAAACACAGCAAAGACCGAAGGTTTTACAAACGGAAATACCGCAACAGTGGTTGGCGCAGGGAACGGTATGTTCCCAAGCACGCTTATTGGTTGGGTTGCTCTTCTTGTCTCTGTTCTTACTGCTGTGCTACTTGGGCATATGATTTATGAATCAACAGAAAAGCGTAAGAGACTCCGTGACGAGGAGGACGACGACGAAGAAGATAAAGATAAAAAGACTGAAATTGAGTAAGTTTTAGCAATCAAAAGCGTCTTTAATGACTTTGAATTACGAAACTACTTATAATTCTGTCCTTGCGAGCGCGAAGCGCGTGGCAATCCAGGATAAACACATAGATTGCCACGTCTGAGTACCGACTCGCAATGACAGAAATAGAGTTTCGTAAT
>JBAQCU010000056.1:0-6827 GCA_049294435.1 Minisyncoccia bacterium | reverse complement strand
TGTTATAGTTTGCGACAGCGTGAGTCGCGCAGTCGCGTCACCGCTCAGAAGTAACAATATTTTATTGTTTATATCGCGAATCTGCGCGATGAGCTCCTTTTCTTGCCCAGCTTCCCCGTATTTTTTTTCAAGCGCAACGAGATGTTTTTCTGATGTGTTATATTTTGACACAGCAAGTGTATACGCTGGCATAAATAGAACCAAACTTGCCAGAGCGAGCGCGCCAACAGCAAAAACAGACACAACTGCAAGCCGAAGACGATATTCGATAAGGATTTTTTTCTTTTCTGTTGTAGAGAGAATATTGAGCATGATACGTGTTTATTGAGGTCTACGCAGCGCAAGACCGAGCGCCGTTGCATACCTGAGTGAGTCACTGAAGCTAATTTCCGGGATATATGCATCAAGCGTGTTTACATTCACCATTGCATTCGCAAGTTCTACTGGTGATGAAAGTCCTGAAGCCAAATAGCTTGCAAATCCAGTTAGGTTTGAATCCCCACCACATAAATATATTTTTTGTATCATGGGTCGTTTTTTCCCATAATCGTCATTGTGTCCCTGCCAATATGTTTGGTGTTTGATTATTTCGTCTCGCAATATTGACACGGTTGACATAAAAGCAAGGGACAAGTCCTCATCTGTGTTTCTATCGGAGATTCCTTGCTCGTGCTTTATTTTTTCCGCTTCATCGTAAGGCACTTTTAGATTTTTTGCGATAGCTTCTATGAGTGATATGCCTCCTACGGGAACCGTCGATGTGAATTGCACAGCCCCTTCAGATATGATGGTTATCCCAGTGCGCGTTTTTCCAAAATCTACAGTCATAAAGGTACCCTTATCTTTCTCAGGTATAACAGAGCGCGCAATGGAGTGCGCCTCCACCTCAAAAGCAACAGGTATTATTCCTGACTCTGAAAATGCCTCAAGATATCCATCAACCAATAATCTAGACACAGCCGACACGCTCACATCAATAAATGCCTCGTCTTCTTTTATGATGTCGTAATCAAAAATCACTTCGTCGACTTTTATCGGAACGTGTTCCTCAAGCACCAGCTCAATAGCGCCACGAATATCGTCGTACTTTATCGCAGGAAGACGGAGCTCAAACAAATACGCTTTTTCTTCGGGTAGAGAAACTGAAACAAATTCCAATTTATATATTTTTTGAATATCACTGAAAATTACACGGAGTTCTGAAGGTTTTTTTATTTCGCCCGATTCTATAATGCCACGCGGAATTGCTCGCTCTCCAAAACGGCCGATTACATAACCTTTGCGTTTTTCAACAAGCTCAACAAAACGCATAGAAACATCTGAGATATCTAGACCTACCATAGGCATTTGAAGAAACTGTGGTGGCGGGAAAAATTGATAAAATTTACTTCTCTTCATCCATTACATTATACCTCACTATAAAAAGAAAGCGTAGAGGACAATTCCTAGGACAACGACAATAACAAACGAGATAAAGTTAAAGTATTCATAAAATATTCGCACAATATGTGCGCCAAAGTATCGCATCACAATCGCTACTGCAAAAAATCTTCCGCCACGACCAAGGATAGACGCAATGATTAACGTTGGGATGCTAATTCCAAAAAGTCCTCCTGCAATGGTAAATACTTTGTAAGGGATTGGTGTGAATGCCGCTACAAATATCGCAAAGAACGCGTTGTCTAAAAAAAGTTTCTGTACGGTAACCATTTGTGTTTCTAGATGATATGTATTTACGAGCCATATGCCGACCGTCTGAAAGAAAAAATATCCTATTGCGTAACCAAGAAGCCCACCGAGCACGGACCCGAGGGTTGTGATGCTCGCGTAATAAAATGCTCGGACGCGTTCCTTTGTCATAAGTATCGCCACAAGAAGGACATCTGGTGGAACAGGGAAAAACGAAGATTCCGCAAAAGAAATACCAAAAAGCCACCACTTTGCGTTCTTTCCCTCAGCGTGGCGTATCGCCCACGATGTTAAAGAGTCTTTTAATGTCTGAAGCTGTTGTTGCATAGTTAAAGGTAATTTTTAATTTCAAATTTCAAATTTTTAAACAATATTTCAATGTTTAATTTTTAAAAACTAGAATTTATTTAGAAATTTGAAATTTAATATTTGAAATTTTTAAAACCCCTACTGTACTGGCGTCCCGTTCGGCACCACGCGTGAAGGCTCGACAGTGGTGAGTAGGTCGGTCCCCACCGCATACAATACCATCCCCTGGCTCTCAAGTCCTCGAATTGTGCGTGTCGGTAGATTCGCAAGGACAGGCACCTGTTTGCCCACAAGCACCTGTGGGTCCTCGTAGTGCATTGCAATACCCGAAAGAATCTGACGCGGTTTCTCCTCGCCCATATCAATCATAAGTTTCAAAAGTTTGTCCGCGTCGGGAACTTTTTCAACAGAAAGAATTGTGCCTATGCGTATATCTGCTTTATTAAATTCATCAAAAGTAATTTCTGTCATATCGTTTCCAAAATTGGCTTATTATTTTTTCTATCTAAATAGCTTTGCAAAATAATTGCGGCGGCGGAGTCATCAACACGTTTTCTTTTTATTTGATAGAACCGCGCCTGTTGAGTGGTTAGAAATTCGCGTTCTTCTATAATAGGCGCGCTCACAACCTTGCGTAGCTCCACAATGAATTTATCAATTTCCTTTTTTACAATGTTCGGTTGACCTTTATAATCCATTGATTCCCCAATAATAATAGTCTCCACAGACTCATGTGCGCAGATAGTTTTTATTTCTCCGATACTACTTTTGCTGTTTTCTAATATAGCATACGGAAAAGCGAGTGTGCCACCTTCGTCCGAAATAGCGATTCCGATTCGTTTTGTGCCGTAATCAATTCCGAGATGTCTCATGGTATCCATTATACCACAAAAACATTGCGTTTTCAGTGATATTTGGTAGGATGGTTGGATGCTTCAGGGCCATGTATCCATAAAATTCTCTGGTATACTGGTCTAGTGGCTGAGAAATACAAAAGAAACCCAAATACTCAATGCTCTATTTGCGCTAAGCCTGTTTACAAAAGGCCCCAGCAAATACGATTAAATAAAGGAAAGGTTTTTTGTGGTCAATCTTGTTTTGGTATTTCTTGTAGAAGAGAGGTGCCTTGTGTAGTCTGTGGAAAGTTAATTTTGTCAGGATTGCATAAAAAAACCTGTAGCAAAAGTTGTTCAAATACGCATAGTGCAGGTATCAAGTACAGTGGTCGCGGTCTGCAAGATAAAGTAAAATCGCAACAAGCCTTAAAAGTTCGTTTGTTAAAAGATAGAGGAACAATTTGCGAACGATGTGGTTATAATACCATCCCCAATTAACCTATGTACAATAATCCAAAAATTTTGGCTGCGACTTTGAGAAAAATATTTGAAATATCCCGATATTCCTCATATTTTTCTCTTCGTCTCGCTCAAAATTTTGGAATTCTTTGCACAAGAGTTAATTGGGGATGGTATAATAAGCTAGAAATATTACAAGTTCACCACAAAGATAGGAATAGAGGTAATAACGACCTAAGCAACCTAGAGCTTATTTGTCCTAACTGTCACTACGAGGAGCACTATCTGGAGAAAAGTTGGCTGAAGGATTTTGCGCAGCAAAAAAAAGGAAGGGTCGGATAATGGTATTCCACCTGTCTTGAAAACAGGCGCCCGAAAGGGCTTGCGAGTTCGAGTCTCGCTCCTTCCGCAAATACGATAAAGGGCGACGCCGTACGGCGTCGCCCTTTTGTATTGCGGAGATTATTTTTTACTCACAAGGCTTGGTTCAAAAAGTTTGCGGAGCTGGGCACGGGTTTTTGAACCCACGACACCTTTCTCGCCAGTGATATTAAATTCGCGCTGGAAATCACCGAGGGACGCGCGTGTGCATGGTCCCAAAATTCCAGAGAGAGGGCAATCATTTCGCGAATAATTTTCTGGCGGGTAAAACCCCTTATCTGTAAGAGCGGCCTGAAACGCAAAAACTCCTGTATTTGCTAAAGTTGTTTTCTTTACCACTGCTTCTCCACTGTACGGCAAAAGAGTGCTTTCATGTGGCCCGACAATCAAGGAACTCTCACCAAAAAAATCTGAGAGCCCTAGATATGTTTGGAAAGCTAATTCTTTCAATACAAGAGCGCGTACATCAGGTGTTTGGAATTGTGGCTCATAAATATAGCCGTACTCAATTAACATACTCGCTGCGTCCACTGTGTTATTGCTGCCAACAGCAATAAGCGCCTGATCTTCCACTAATCCATGGTTTTCCCCCGGAAGGTCGCTTACAGGAAACATTTTTGAAAGTCTATTAAAAAAATGCTTTGAAATATCCAGAGATGTTAATGAGTTTGAATATTGACGCTCGGGTATGTAAATACTAAATCCATTATACTCGCCCGGGGCGTCTGTCTTACGTGGGGAATTGTCGTTAAAATGAATATGGATAACAATATCAACCATGTGCTCATTCGCCCATTTGTTTATACCAAAAAGGCGGAGAGCCACGTCTGAAGGCGCGTCATTGTGTTGGACAGTGCCATCAATCGTTATTATCCTTCCGTCGGAAACCAACTTTAACATCTCAATTTTTTGCTTTCGGACGAACGTTTTTATTTCGTCGGTGCTAGTATTAAAGTAATCTTCTATATGCGGATTCCATCCGTCCTTCCCCCTAGTCATCACTACTTCAAAATGTCCATCCTCTACTAAATATTGAGCAAGATAAAGCGCGAGGTCAGCATTCAAATCACGTTCTAAAATTCCACGATACTCCGCGCCTCCAAACTTTGGTTCGTGACCTGGAACAAGGAGTACATTTAATTTTTTAGTTGTGCTTGAAACAGAGTTATATGCGACGCGCAGATCCTCTGATTTTACACTTTGTGTAAAAAAAACTGACGCTGACATGGGATCTCCTCCTCCCAACGTGGTCATCGTTTTTTTATCAAAAATTCCAACCAAAAAAACCGAACCAAAAAAAGAGACGGCCATTAGCATCTTGTTGAGAGCTTTCATTTATTAAAGTATAAACTTAAAATGGAAAACTCCAAAATACTTCACGGCAGATTGAGAGGTTTTGTGTAAAAGCAAGCGCGCCAAACCACACGAGGATGCCTCCAAAAAGAATATTCACATATTGCATCCACGCGAAACTTTTAGAAAGATATTTTTCAATCTCGCCAGCAAATGCGCCGATAATTAAAAATGGAACACCAAGTCCAAGCGCGTATGCGATGAGAAGGAAAAAAGTCTTTGCCGGCGCAAGCACAGCAAGTCCGAGGATTGCGCCTAGCGCTGCGCCAACACATGGCGTCCATCCAGCCGCAAACGCCGAGCCAAAAACAAACGATGTAAGCGCGCGAGAAGAAAATTTTTTGTGAACTTTAAAAATGTGCGGTTTTTCAAAAAACGAGAGTTTCACAAGCCCCATCAGGTAGAACCCAAAAAAGATAACAATTGTTCCACCAACTTTTGCGAGCACCTCTTGAAGCTCGGGCCCAGCTTGAACAAGCGCGCTTTGAAGAACGAGTCCAAGAACTGCGAAAACAAAAGTGAAACCTAGAACAAAAAATGCGCTTGCGTGAAGCATTGCGAACCGAGAAACAAGAACTTCTGGCGCTTTCCTTTCTAGCGCAATACCTCCCAGGTACGCGATAAACCCCGGCACAAGCGGGAGCACGCACGGCGCAAGAAAAGAAATAATGCCTGCGCCGAATGCCATAAAGATAGTGATGTCAGTCATTGTTGAACATCATACCGCATACAGAATAATTGCGCACGGTTCGCTAGATTGCTACACCCCCACACCTACTTTTGCATTATTGCCTCGTGTTTTCGGTATTTAACTTACAATGTTTCGTACTCAGTCAGAAAACAGTTTTCTGTGTTATGTTTGATCTGCAATATAAAACACTATGCAAAAAGTAGGTGTCGGGGTACACTATTCTAATATATGAATGACTACATAATTTCTTGGACGGCGCCAGAGTATGATCACCATGAACATACTGCGGATTGGTACTGGGCTGTTGGTATTGTTTCTGTTTCGCTTGCGATTGCATTTATTATCGTCGGCAATGCTCTTCTCTCCATTGTTATTCTTATTGGGATGAGTACTCTTCTCTATTACTCAAGACACCAACCTAAAAATACTGAGTATGAATTTTCAAAAGAAGGAATTCGTGCCGGAAAAACACTTTACCCATGGAAAACACTGGAATCATTTTGGATTCTCGAAGGGCATGTCACGAATGGGAAAGAATGCGCTCCGAGGGTTCTTTTGACTTCAAAAAAAACCTTAATGCCTCACATTGTCATCCTGCTTAATGAATTTGTTATAGATGAAGTGCATCAATCTTTGTCGCACATGTTACATGAAATGCCACAAACAGAACCCATTCACGACCGCCTAATGCGTGTGATAGGGTTTTAATTTTTTGTGTTTTTTTGTTTTTGTGTTAGAGTGCACTGTAGTTTAGAGTCCGTAAAATCGAAAGTAAATACTTTGTATATACTTTATAAACTTTTAACTTTACGAATTAGTTTTATGCCCTCGTCGTTCAATGGATAGGACGCAAGCTTGCGGAGCCTGCGATGTAGGTTCGATTCCTACCGAGGGCACAACGGTAAGACAACAGCCACCCAAGTAAACTTGGGTGGCTGTTGTCTTAGGAGGCAAACTGCTTTGCTTTCGTACCGTTGTGCCGACCGCAGCGATGTTTTTGAAAAAGTTTTCTTTACGACTTTTTCAAAAAACGCGAGGTGGGGTAGCGGATACTTAGTCCCCGCAACTTGCGAAGCAAGTGAGGAGACTTAGTAATCCGTGACCACAAA
>JBAQCU010000055.1:0-24188 GCA_049294435.1 Minisyncoccia bacterium | reverse complement strand
TTTGTGGTCACGGATTACTAAGTCTCCTCACTTGCTTCGCAAGTTGCGGGGACTAAGTATCCGCTACCCCACCTCGCGTTTTTTGAAAAAGTCGTAAAGAAAACTTTTTCAAAAACATCGCTGCGGTTGGCACAACGGTATGGAAGCAAAGCAGTTTGCTTCCTAAGACAACAGCCTCCCAAGTTTACTTGGGAGGCTGTTGTCTTACCGTTGTGCCCTCGGCAGGAATTGAACCTACATCTATTCCTTAGGACGGAACTGTTCTATCCGTTGAACTACGAGGGCAGAAAAAGGGGCTCATGCCTGCTCCGTAGAAAACATGGTTGTAGTCTTTGCGAGGCACGAAGCAATCTAGGTTTTACGTGTAATTTTTTGGATTGCCACGTCGCAAGCTCCTCGCAAAGACAGTGTTTTCTACAGAGCAGCTCATGCCCCCTTAATCGCTACTATTCTTTCAATTAGTTATGCAATCCCTATAAGGGCTGATAGTTTTGCTTTATCAAAACCAACGGTCATTTCGTCTCCTACAAAAATAACAGGGACTCCCATTTGCCCGCTCTTATCAATCATTTCTTTGCGTTTTTCAAGGTCCGTCCCTACATTATATTCCGTGTAGTTCACATTATTTTCAGTGAAAAACTCTTTAGCCATTTTGCAATAACCGCAGGTTGGGGTTGTATAAATTGTTACTTCTTTCATATTTTTTGTGTTTATGTCCAAGATTTCGTCCAAGACGTGAATTTGCTGATGTTTATGGCAGAGCCACGATTCTGCTGAATCGGAATCAGCTGATTCGAAATTATAATCTATCAAAATGGGTTTTCCCAAGAACCTGTCTATTCTACCACATTTGACAATGAGCCACTAGTTTTTTGTGCGGATACGGAGAATCGGACTCCGATCTGCTGCTTGGGAAGCAGCCATTTTACCACTAAACTATATCCGCAAATTGTATGAAAGTAGGTGTGGGGGTAAACTATACCCGCAAAACGAGCGCCGAAGCGAGGGTGCTTGCACGCCCTCATTTCTCGCGAGTGCCACGGGTATAAGTACTCTTATACCCGCAAATTTACTCTGCTATAAAAAACAAAATAAAACCCTGCCAAAAGTTTTTTTCAGCCGCGGTTACACCATTCTCGCCTTTTATCGCGCTGTCGTCAACAATTATAACAACCTCCTCGCCTGGGCGCGCAACGGTATATTTTTGTCTTACTTCCTCTTCTATTCCGCGCGCGGTTTTAAGATGGGCCAGACTTGCCTGTAGCTCGAAGGCTCGTGATTCCAGATCTGTTAGCGAACGCTCGGCGATATTTCGCTCAGAACGCGCAATTTGAGCCTTCTCGTGAGTATTCCAAGCCCCCCTCCCAACAAAAAACACAAAGACCGCGAGGACTAAAAGCGTCACCTTGGAATACAGAATTTTCCTTAATTTTTGCCGACCTTGAAATGGAATCATTTCTAGTATAGTATACATGTAAGCAAAAAGTTCATAAAGTCCATCAAGCTAAAAGTGGATTTTTTAATTCCAGCTTTATTGACTTTCCCGCCTGCCATCGCCTGACTGCTCCATTAACTGAGCGACAGGCAGTGGCGGGCAGGTAACTTTAAAACTTTTTAGACTAATTTTATGATGTTCGACAAAAAATACAAGAAATACTGGAATACTTTTGGAGTCGTTGTCTCCCTCCTTGTTATTGTAAGTATGGTACTTCTTTACGCCGCTCCTTCCCTCTCTCGTTAATAAAAAAGAAAAAGGCAGTATTTCCCATTTGGGAAATACTGCCTTTTTCTTTTTTATTAATTTTCGCTACCACCCCTAACCATCTTTAGGAATACCTCGTGCGGGATATCCACCGTTGCTCCTGCCTGAAGTTTTTTCTTTCCACGCTTCTGCTTCTCCCAAAGTTTCTTTTTACGAGAAATGTCTCCTCCATACAAATATCCCGTCACATCTTTTTTCATCGCAGTGAGCGAACGTGAAGAAATTATTCGTCCAAGTCCGCACCCTTGAATCTTCACATTAAAAAGTTGTCTCGGGAGAATCCCGTGGAGTTTTTCAACCATATCCTCGGCCTCGCGTTCAATACGGCGACGCGAAACCACTTTCGAAAATGCTGGCACTATTTCTTCAGCAACTAAAATATCCAAACGCGCCACATCTGCCTCTCGTAATTCACCAAGCTCATACGCAAGTGATGCAAAACCAGACGAAACACTCTTTAAGTCATCAAAAAAGTTTCTCATAAGCTCACGAAGGGGCATCTCAACCTCAATAGAAGTACGATTATCTCCAAAAAGCTCTGTAGCTCCGACTACTGCCTCGTGCTCGTACAAAAGGGTCATAATTGGACTCACATAATTTGGTGGCGTAATAATCGTTACTTTGACCCACTGTTCAAAAATCTTATTTGTAGAACCATAATCAGGGAAAAGATGCGCAGAGTAAATTACCTCTCTTTTACCATTCCGCATTTCCACTTCATATGTAATGGACGGTGTTGTCACAATAATCTCAAGAGTAAATTCGCGACGAAGTCGCTCGGTCACAATTTCCATGTGAAGCATTCCAAGAAGACCACAGCGGAATCCACGCCCGAGCACGCCTGAAACCTCTTCCTCAAAAGAAAGCGATGAATCAGAAAGTTGCAATATCTCAAGAGACTGTCTAAGCACCGTAAAGTCATCAGCGCTTTCTGGATATACCGATGCCCATACTACAGGGCGTGGTTTCATATATCCCTCTAGCGCAGGTGCTCCCGCTTTTTGTGTGGTGATAGTATCTCCCACAGTCGCAATACCTGGCTTCTTTATTCCAGTCAAAATATATCCGATTTCACCTGCTGACAAAGTTTCGGTGTCCACCATATCTGGATGGAAGATTCCTACACCCAGCGCTCCAAATTTTTCTCGTGCCTGTGAAAAAAGAAGTGTGTCGTTTTTGCGTGCCTGACCATCTAGCACTCGCACGTAAACAATTATTCCTTTGTGACTTGAGTATCCAAAGTCAAAAACGAGTGCGCGAAATGGTCCGTCCACACCTCCTTCTGAAACTGGTGCTTGAATGCGCTCGATAATAGCACCGAGAATTTCTGGCACCCCCTGCCCTGTTTTACCCGATACCTCCAGAATCTCACTTGGGTCAATATCTAAAAGTTTTGCAAGCTCTTCCTTCACTTCATCTACGCGAGCAATCGGAGAGTCCACTTTTGAAACTGCTGGAATAATTTCAAGCCCAGCTTCACGCGCCATCGCGAGCACAGAAAGCGTCTGCGCCTGCACACCTTGCGTGGAGTCCACAAGGAGAATAGTCCCCTCAACCGCCTTCATCGCGCGGGAAACTTCGTATGCAAAGTCTATGTGCCCCGGTGTATCAATGAGGTTTAGAACATACTTCTCGCCTTTATATATATGCTCCATACGCACTGGCTGCATCTTTATAGTGATACCACGCTCGCGCTCAAGCTCCATAGAGTCCAATACCTGCTCCTTCATCTTGCGCGCTTCCACGGTGCCTGTAACTTCGAGCATGCGGTCAGCAAGCGTTGACTTGCCGTGGTCAATGTGGGCAATAATAGAAAAGTTTCGGAGATGCTTGAGATCCATGAGAATTAGTTTATAAAGTCTTTAAAGTTTATAAGGTTCATAAAGTCGTCGCATCCAATATCTACTTTCTACTTTACAAACTTTATGAACTTTTAACTCATGTACCATACCACAAAATCCTTGAAATTCAAAGGGTTTTCACCAATCTTCATAATGGATCTGCTTCTTATTCCTGCATCAACTTTTGACTTTAGGACTTTCGACTTTTTCACTAGCCTTATATCTCCTCCTTGTCTGGAATGACCACATTTGATTTCCAGAACTTGCGATGAAGGGCGGTGCGGACATCCTTGATTTCTTCGTTCCCCATAAGCTCCAAAATGAGCCACCATGTGAGCATTCCAGCAATTCCAGCTACAAGACCTTGTGTAAAAATACCAATGAATGTATCCAGTTCTAGGTAGAGTCCAAGAATTTCCAAAAATTCATACGCGACGAGCCCTGCGATTATTGCTGAAAATGAACCATGCATCAACGTGTTCTTTACCGGGGAAAGGAACTTTCCGAATCGCCTTCTAAAGAAGTAGATTAGTAGCACTGTATTAAATAGCATCCCAACAGAATATGCGAGTGGTAACATCAAAACAGATGTGCCTGTAAGCCCCTCCACGCGAAGAAGCGCCTCTATAAAATCCCTCATAAACAATGAGCTGTCATACATAACGAGGAAACCGTAACCAGTAAATCCGATAATCGCCGCCGATAACACATTTGTTATAAAAGGAATACTGTTATTTCCTGTCGCATAAAAACCTCGAGCAAACAAATGTCCAACTGACTGCGCTACTGCGGAAACTGTAAATATGGCAAGACATGCTGCAGTTAGTCTTGTAGCAGTCCAGTCAAACGAACCAGAACCAAGAATTGTTCTCACGATTTGAGCTCGAAGCACAATCATAAGAACCAAAATCGGTAGTGACCAAAACACGATATGCCGAGCTGCGGTTAATATTTTTTCGAGAAATTTTTTGATTTCTTCATCGGCAAAATGTTTTGAAAGTCCAGGAAATGCAGCAGTAGCATAGCTTATACCAATAATTGCAATTGGTACCGACTGTAGATTGAGCGCAAAGTTAAACACAGTGATAGAGCCACGCGGAAGACTTGCGGCAAAAACTACCAACGCAAAAAGAGCAATCTGGTTTGCCGAAAGCGCAATAGTGCGTGGAAAAGACACACGAACGACTTCCCAAATATCCGTGAACGCCGGAATGAAAGATACATTTAAAGTAAAGCCGTTCCGTGAGCTTATATAAAAGTGTACAAAAAAATGCATAAATGCACCCAAAACGACTCCCCATCCGAGCCCTATTGCGCCAAATGTTGGGTAGAAAAATAATGCTCCTACGATTATGCCTATGTTGTAGAGAATTGGCGCAAGCGCGAATGCAAAAAATTTGTGTAGCATTTGCGTAACACTGCCAAAAAGATTCGAAAGCCCGAGAAGGATTGGTGAAAGGAGTAGCAGGCGTGACATCATGACTAGCTCGTTTAATGCATCTCCGGAAAATGACGGAAAGAGCGCATGCACGAGAGCAGGTGTCGCGATGTACACCCCCAATGAAACCACGACTAGTATTGAGAAAAAAACCGTAAATGTGTCGTTCAAAAACTTCTGCGCTCGTGCGTCACTCTCTCTTGCTTTTTTGGTTAGAATTGGTATAAGTACGAGCGCAGAAATAAACGAAGCAACTCCAGCGAATACAAAATCTGGAATACGAAAAGCTGCATAATATATATCGAGTGTTTGACTCGCTCCAAAAAGGTGAGCGAGGAGACGGTCGCGAAATAGAGCGAGAACTTGCGACAAGATAGCAAAAAGCCCTAGGAGAAATGCCGCTTCGTGAAGACCGTTCCATTCACGGGAAAATAGGGATAGGAGTTTTTTTACCATGTTTAGATCTTATGCTAATGAGTATACCCCCACACCTACTTTTTTACAAAATATTTTTCAAAAATTACCCAATAACGATAAGTTCAAAAGTAGGTGTGGGGGTATACATGATATGACGTACTCTGTGCAAAAAACTTACTATGAACCTATTTACTCCCATAGGAGTAAATAGGTTCATAGTTGTACAAAAAAGAAAAACCGCAGGTTTCCCTGCGGTTTTTCATACTACCATATCGATAAGCCGAATTCTGTCCCAGCCCATACTAGATGAGCTGGGGATGATCATTTATCTGGGAGTGTGATTACTCACACCCTCGAGCGGCACCCCGAGCACCATTGCTGGTGCTCGGTACGGCCTTGCACCCAGGTAAGGATTTAGCCGTTTCACCTCTCGTATTACTACGAGAGCTCACCCACGAGGGGTGCCTTCTTCTTTCGTCGAAGGCGTCTCTGCTCGCACCTCTGAAATTACTTTCGACGGGCGTTACCCGCTACCATGCTCCCAGCCCCAGTTTTGATATCTAGAAGATTCTAAAAACCAAAACTGGAGCTGGGGAGTGTTCGGACTTTCCTCCCAACCTCTCCAAGGAGGGGCTGGGCGACCATCTGATATGGGTATGATAATTATACCACTATTTTAATAAAAAAGCAATAGAAATAAAACCCTTGTATTACGAGGGTTCTATTTCCTACTTTGAGCGAGACCTAGTTTCTTTTATGGGGTTTTGAGTGCGACGGCACGAGAACTTCAGGATTTTTTAAGCTTCGAAAAATCCGTACCATAAGAGGAACTAGGCGAGCGGTTTTTATTTCTTAGCTGACTTCTTTGGTTTCTTTTTTTCTTTATGCGCGTCTTTTCCTTTTGCCATGATTGATTTTAAATGAGCGAAGCGATTGTTAAAATCACCACCCCGTTAAATAATTTCGCTTTGCGAAATTCCTGCGAAGCAGGATTTAACTGGGGTAGATTTACTCACTTCGCGCGTTATTTTATTAAAAACTGTACTCGACCGAACCTATCTAGTATATCCTGAGGATGATTCTGTTTCAAGAACATCTCCTTCTTTTAACGAATATTTAGAGCTAAATCCTGACGGAACTTCAAGCACATACTTCGCTTCTGCGCGGGAAACGTATGCTCGTGGATACGAATCTGGTGTCGCGTTTTCCCAGACATCCACTATACGTCTTTCTGAATTAAGCCAAATTATATCAATTGGAATTTTCATACCTTTCATCCAAAAACCATAGAATCCAGGCTCAGGAAAGATAAATAACATCCCATCGTTTGGTTTAAGACTCGTGCGTCCGCTCAGGCCTTTTTCTTGAAGCGCTGGTGTATCTGCGACAACAACGTTCAATCTTTCACCTGCAATTACAACCTCCGACACTGTATCTTTTGGAGACACAACAATAATCACAGTGGCAAAAACAGCCACTGTGATGGTCGCATACAACACCCATAAAAGAATCTTACCTATTAATGTTGTTTGTACCATTTGATGGTTCTCCACCCATGAACTCTTCCATCATTCTCTCCCCTTTTTTAATTGTGTCTTCAAGATCGTTTACATCAATATCATCAATATCCATTCTGTCCTCGTCTGTTCCATCCATCTGCATATCCCCAATATCTAGAGTATTCTTAAGAGCACGTTTTTCGTCTTGCTCCATGTGCTTCTCTGCCAACAATTCCTTGCCCATTATTTCTTCAAAAAGTGCCTGCTCGTCATCTAGGTCAATGTCTAGATCATCCAGTTCATTTGCAATATCATGTTTTTCTTTAGTGATAGATTCAAGAGCTTGAGTTAACCCTTTGAATTGAGGATCTGCTGGAGAAAGAGAATCGAGCTTTGCGCGAATCTCAGCCTCTGCGTTAGAAAATTTATACTCGTGATCTTTAAGCATCTCTTCTAGATCGTCTTTGATATCGTCAAGTTCGTCATCAATCTCGCGCGCGAGGCTTGATACATCAACCCCTTTGTCTTTTTCTGTTTTTAGAATAGATACTGCCTTCGTTATGCGCTTGTCAAAGTCATCCCTTGCTCCTGCCACGTCCTCAAGTTTAGCGGTAGGATTTTCTAGAACCTTACTCATCTCAGAAATACGTTCCTTTGCATACTCTAGGTGCTTGCGCGCCTTCTTCTCATTATTAAAGGTGAGGGCTAGACTAAGCGACTCACTCCACTTATCAAAAAAGTAGAAGAAGTCTCCTGGCAAGAGCCCTGGGTCTGTGACTACAACTGGTGCTGTACCTGTTGCCTGTGTGCCTGTTGTCGTTCCAGTTTGAGCAAAAGAAACAACTGGAACAGACATTAACACAACACCTAAAATAAGTAATTTTTTCATTATAACTGAAATATTAAATTGATAAACTAACGTGCCATAATTATAGCATTTCGTGTAAACCCTTCACAATGGAAGACTGTGGACAACGAGAAATCTTACAAAACAAAAACCCCACCGAGCACCATTTTGGTGCTCGGTGGGGTTTTTGTTGCTCGCATATTTACATGCGACGGTTGCTTCCACCACCAAACTCACGACGTGGAGCGCGCTCCTCGAGAGGACGCGCTTCATTCACAGTAAGTGTTCGGCCCTGGAAATCCTTGCCATTCATTTCTGCGATTGCCTTATCAGCATCAGCATCCTTTGCCATTTCAATAAATCCGAAACCCTTTGAGCGACCAGTCATCTTGTCGATGATGATTGCTGAAGAAGTAACTTCACCGATTTCTGCAAACACTGCCTTGAGATCATCCTCAGTTGTTGAATAAGGGATACCTCCTACATACAATTTCTTTGCCATATGATTTTATCGAAATCATGTCGCGTAACCGTCAATTGGAGCGCGACGACCTCTTTTTTTTGCTTAATTGCTTAATTTTTTTGTAAGT
Source organism: Minisyncoccia bacterium (assembly GCA_049294435.1). Taxonomy (GTDB): domain Bacteria; phylum Patescibacteriota; class Minisyncoccia; order Phycocordibacterales; family UBA1550; genus UBA1550. The sequence continues at coordinate 15,794 of JBAQCU010000055.1, read as the reverse complement.
GACCCGTTTTCCTCGCCCTCTCACCTCGGCTAAAACCAAGCAGTCAAGCAAGCACTGAGTGAAAACTCTTACCATGTAAGGGTACCACGATGTCAGAAAAGGTGCAATATTTAAAAAGAAAACTGTGGATAAGTGGCTTCGCCAACATTTGACAATTAACAGTTAACACCGCTTCGCGGACATTCCCTTAGTGGATTTTCGCAAAGCGAAAATCCACTGTCAATTGTCACATGTCACATGTCAGTTGTTCCCTAATTCTTCCTAAACGCCTTTACGCGGTCTGCGTCAGTCAAAAAACTCTTGCGGAGACGGACTGACTTTGGAGTGATTTCTAAATACTCTTCTTCTGTCATTGTTTCAAGACCACGCTCAATACTAAGGTCAAAAGGAGGTGTGAGTGTAATAGCCTCATCAGTACCTGATGAGCGCATGTTTGAAAGTTGCTTTCCTTTTGTAGGGTTCACCGTCATCTCGTCACCCTTTGCCGTATTTCCGATAACTTGTCCTTCATACACTTCAACAGCAGGCCCTATGTATAGCGTTCCACGATCTTGAAGATTGTATAGCGAGAAGCCGAGGGCCTTTCCAGACGCCATAGAAACCATCGAACCAGCCGCGCGCTTCACAATCTCTCCTGCATGTGGACGGAACTCAACAAAACGTGATGAAAGAATTCCATCGCCCTTTGTATCCACCACAAACTGCCCGCGATAGCCAAGAAGTCCGCGCGTAGGGATATCAAACGTGAGACGCGTGATACCGTTTTCATCTTTCATATTGGTCATCATTGCCTTGCGCTTGTTAAGCTTCTCAATAACGCCACCAGAAAGAGCAGACGGCACATCAATAATGAGTTCTTCGTACGGCTCAAGCTTCACGCCGTTTTCTTCCTTAATGATAACCTGTGGTTGCGACACCTGAAGCTCAAAACCTTCGCGACGCATTTGTTCCAAAAGAATAGAGATGTGCATTTCCCCGCGACCATACACTTTAAAAGAGTCGTTTGCCGAAAAATCCACGCGAAGGCCCACGTTCACCTCAAGCTCTCGCTCAAGGCGATCGCGAATCTGACGAATAGTAACGAACTTACCCTCGCGTCCTGCGAAGGGTGAGTCGTTCACGAAGAAGTTCAAGGAAATTGTAGGCTCGTCTACTTTAATAGCAGGAAGTGGCTCCTGCGAAGCATTCGCGCAAAGTGTTTCGCCTATGTAAACGTCTGGAAGACCTGCAACCATTACAATGTCACCCGCAATCGCCTCGTCAACTTCCTTTCTCTCTGTGCCTTCAAATGTACAGAGTTTTGTAATCTTACCTTGGCGAGATGTTCCATCTACGTTTTTAATAATAATGGTTTCACCAGCGTGAAGTGTACCCTCATAAATGCGACCAATAGCAAGGCGTCCAAGGAAGTTATCGTAGCCCAAGTTAAATGGCTGCATACGCACAGGCGCATGAATGTCGGTCTTTACAGCAGGAACTTTTTCTAGAATCACATCCAGAAGCGGTGTTAGGTCTGTAGACTCCTCATCCAAAGTGCGCTTTGCAATACCCTGACGACCAATTGCGTATACAGTAGTGAAATCAAGCTGTTCATCTGTCGCGCCGAGCTCAAAGAAAAGCTCAAACACTTCGTCATGCACTTCCTTCGGACGAGCTGCTGGTTTGTCAATTTTGTTTAGCACAACAATTGGCTTCAAACCAAGCTCTAAAGATTTCTTTAACACGAAACGTGTTTGAGGCATTGGACCTTCCTGCGCATCTACAAGGAGAAGCACGGTGTCGATAGAACGAAGCACGCGCTCAACCTCAGAGCCGAAGTCTGCGTGGCCTGGTGTGTCCACAATGTTGATTTTTGTTCCTTTATAAAAAACAGATGTGTTTTTTGCGTAAATAGTAATACCGCGCTCAAGCTCCAAGGCATTTGAGTCCATGGTTACACCCTCCTTAGTCATTCCTGTCTGGCGCATCAAAGCATCAGTAAGAGTCGTCTTTCCGTGGTCAACGTGAGCAATAATCGCAATATTTCTAAATTCCATGTTAGTTTTTCTTATGAGCGAGGCGAATTAAAAAACCTACATCCAGCACTTATTTTGAAAAGCTTTTCAAAATAAGTGCTGGATGAATAATCTACTGTCGCTTCGCTCGTTAATTATTAAAAAATCTGCTGGTGATCAGCAGAATTACAGATGGAGTATAACAAAACATTACGATTTAGTCAAAAAAAATTATACTCTATCAAAACCGATTAATTATTTTAAAAGTTACGCACCAGGACAATCTCTGTGGTATATATCCCCTTTTCTTTTATCTGCTATGTTAGTCCCCTCTAATATATCAATATTTTTTTGATATTTTAGCGCCAAACACATAACGTCATCACCATAAAACTGCAAGCTTTTTTTGTTTACATTTCCACACCCGGCTAAATAACACATTGCGGAAATAAATTCATTGCGAGAGGTTTGTTTATCTGCTCCAGAGTCTGCAAGATAGAGCGCTGAAGCCATAAAAGCATCTTGTGGGTTCCACGGATTTGGAGGGAAATTACCAGTGAGCTTACCTACCCTATCTTTACCCTGCTGATACTCCCAAGGACCATTCCACGAACCGTCAGGATTCTTTCCACACTTCCCTGTTGTTGTATTTACATATCCCGAAAAACACGCCCATGTAGACGGAATAAACTGCGCAGGACCCATTGCGCCTCCATATCCATACCACACTTTTTTAGAAACAGGCTGATTGTCTGGGTTAAGCCCAAGTAGTGAGGTCAAATATTTAAATACTGGGACGTCTCGTGTTTGATGCATATCCACCGTCCATGTTCCCTTTCCAACATTTTGTCCAAGATTTGATTCTTCCGCTATGATGCCAAGTATCATCGCTGGACGCACACCAGTCTTTTCAGCCGCAACTCGTGCAAGTGCGAGAGCTCTTTCGAACGGAATTGCTGCGGAACCACTTAGAGAAAATAATTCAGCGCGAATTGAAGCGGCGCTCTGTTGTTTTTCTTTAAGAATCTTTTGATATGCTGCCTCCTGACCTTTTGTGGCCTTTAAAATGCTCTTTTTTTCTGCCTCGTTTGCTTCAATTCGCTTTTTTTGAAGTTCTTGGATTTTACGCAAATCAGTCTCCTCCTCTTTTTTCTGCTCGAGTATTGTTTTTTCGGCTTCCGTCGCCTTTTTTGCAACACCAACTTCCTCAAGCGAAACCACTATCGAATCTTCAATGTACTGAAAATTATCTAAATCAACAAAGAATTCTGAGAAATCTCTGTCAGAAAGCGCCACCTCCACAATAGAATAAGTGTCTAATTCATTTGTGCGGCGAAGAAGACTTGCAAGCGATTCACGTTCACGGTCAATCTTTGTGGAATATTTTCCGATAGTGCGGTTTTTCGCACCAATATCATCAACAAGTCCAGAAATAGAAAGATTGCGCGCCTTAATAGATAGCTTTGCTTTTTGGATTTGCGCATTAAGAATCGCGACATCTCGCTCAAGCGATACTCCTTCTTTTTGTTTTTCCTCCAGGACTGCCTTCTGCGCGTTAATTTCCCTCTCAATAATTGCAAGATCTGCTTCAAGAATTGCTCTGCGTGCTAAAACATCATCAGCAACAACCTGCGCATTCGCAAACGAGGAACATCCCCCGAGTACGAGTATTAAAAAAAAGAATACGACAAATTTTTTTGCAAAAAAACTTTTTAGCATAGATAGCGACAGTATAACAAAAAATACGCCGTGGAGATATGTTAAAGCAGGGTTTGCGCTTTGCGCAAACCCTGCTTTCTACTTTCTACTTTTGACTTTCGACTTCTACTGCTTCTTCCTCTTCCTTCTTACCCTTCTTCTCTACTTCAATAGCTGAGAGGTCCATCACTGGCGCCTCTATAGGCTCCTCCTTTGCAACTGCAATAGCAGCTACTACATCTGTACCATGAGTTACCAAAGTAATTCCCTTTGGAAGTACGATGCTCCCTGCGAGAATCTGGCTATCAAGCGCTTCAAGCGCTGAAATATCAATAACAAAACTATGTGGAAGATTTTCTGGCTGACCCTTTACTTCTACTTCATGAAGAACCTTCACAAGTGAGCCACCGAGATCTTTCACAGCGCCAGATACGCCAGTAAACTCAAGTGGAATATTAACAGAAACTTCCTGTCCTTTTTCAATTGCGTAGAAGTCAACGTGAATTGGGTAGCCTTTTACGGGGTCTACCTGTACTTCGGTAATGAGTGCGTTTATCTTGCCTTTTGGCATCTCGAGTGTTACCACTGCTGATTCGCCTGCGGCCTTCCAAACCTTCTTGAAGTCATTGAGCGCAAATACGCAAGGGGTTGCAGCCTCCTTGTGACCATAATAAACTCCAGGAACAAAACCTTCTGCGCGAATTGCAGCAAGTTTTGTCTTTGGGTCCCTTATTTCTCCTTTTAGTGTGATTGTCATATTGGGCTATTATACGGATTTTGAGGATAAAGGCAAGCCTTTCCCCACTTTTGACAATTGACCTTTGACATTTGACAGGGAAAATAAAAAAATGCACAGGGGTGATTACTTCTAAAGTCCGCTAAACAACCTCAACCGCGCTTCGATAACTTTTTGCATAGCCTCTGTCGGCTCTTTCATCACCTTGTATGGAGCAACTTCATCGGGGTGAGCGGTGAGATATTCAGTAAGCGATTTCACAAATGCCACACGAATTTCGGTGTTGATGTGTACGAGGCTAATCCCAGCCTTGATCGCTTCGCGAAAATCTTCGTCGCTTGTCCCCGACCCGCCATGGAGCACGAGAGGCACACCCGCCGCGGCGCGCACCTTGCTGATACGTGGAATGTCCAAGCGTGGCTCGGGTGCGTTCCTAAGCATGCCGTGCATATTCCCCACCGCTGGCGCAAACAAGTCCACACCAGTCTCTCGCACAAAACGCTCTGCCTGCTCTGGCGTTGTGAGTGTCGTATCATCAAACTTCACGCCCTCTGGAATTTCATCCAAAACTTTTGATGAAGTTCCTATGTACCCCACTTCTGCCTCCACGAGTACATCCCTGCCTGATGCTCGCGCGTAATCAACACACTCTTTTGTTTTTGCAATATTTTCTTCTAAAGTTAATTTCGCGCCGTCAAAAATTACCGAGTCAAACCCTGCATCAATAGCTTCCTTCACGCGCTCAACAGAATATGTATGGTCAGCATTGATGAAAATCGGATACTGATATTCTTCGCGAATACTTTTTACGAGAGCAACCGCTTGACGGACACCCACAAAATCACGCTCTCCTTCTGAAAGACCAACAATGACAGGTAGATTGAGTGACTTTGCGGCGCGAAAAATAGCCCACAAGGCCTCGAGGTTTGAAATATTAAAATGCCCGACGGCGATGCCATTCTCTTCAGCGATACGGATTGTCTCACGCAATGTTGGAATAGTGCTCATATTTTATATATTTATGCACAAAGTATACCATACTTTGAATTACTAAACTGCGATATTCCTGTATTGTCTTTGCGAACGCAGTGAAGCAATCTAGGGCATGTGTGATAATTTCTGGATTGCTTCGTCGTAAGCTCCTCGCAATGACGGGAAACCAGAGTTTCGTAATTTAAAGTACCATAACAAGACAATGGTGGTATACTAAAAGCACTTAATAGATAATTAACAATTTTATGCAGGAACAATTAGACTTTGTAGGCATCGGAGACACTGTCGTAGATGCTTTTATTCGCCTCAAAAAAGATCAGGCGCATACCACATGCCGTGTTGACACCAGTGCATGCGAACTTTGTATGCCTTTTGGCGCAAAAGTTCCTTTTGATTTTGTAAAAGTTTGCTACGCAGTCGGAAACAGCGCCAACGCATGTGTATCCGCATCACGTCTCGGCCTCAAGAGCGCACTCATTACCAACCTCGGCAATGATGATGACGGTAAGAAGTGCCTAGCCTCGCTTAAAAATGATGGCGTAAGTACAGAGTACATCAAGGAATACGATGGAATTAAAACTAATTATCATTATGTGCTTTGGTACGACAGTGAACGCACTATACTCATCAAGCATGAAGATTTCCCATACACACTTCCACTCGGCGATATTGGTCCACGCTGGCTCTATCTTTCGTCTCTTAATGAGAAATCTCTTGAATTTCATCACGAAATCGCTTCGTATCTCGCGAAGCACCCTGAAACAAAACTTTCGTTCCAACCAGGTGGTTTTCAAATTAAGCTTGGGGTAGAAGCTCTCAAGGATTTATACGCGCATACAGAAGTTTTCTTCTGCAACGTTGAAGAAGCTCGTCAAATTTTAAAAGACAAAGAATCAGAGCCAAAGGATCTTGCTAAAAAAATTGCAGTACTCGGACCTAAAATAGTGGTAATTACCGACGGGCCAAAAGGCGCGTATGTATTTGACGGCAGTGACTCTTGGTTTATGCCGATTTACCCAGACCCTGCTCCTCCATACGAACGCACCGGCGCAGGCGATTCATTTGCATCTGCATTTATTTCCGCACTTGCTCTAGGCAAAACTCCAAGCGAAGCAATCGCATGGGCGCCTATCAACTCAATGTCAGTTGTGCAAAAGGTTGGCGCACAAGAAGGGCTCCTCACTCGCACCGAACTTGAAAAACTTCTCGCAGAAGCTCCTGCGGACTACAAGGCAGAGAAGCTGTAATAGTAGGGCACTTATAACAAAATCCGTACAATAACATAACTATAGAATGTTATTGTACGGATTTTGTCTGTTGTACTTTCTATAAAAGATTTACAAGGTCGTCTCTGGAGATACCGACATCACGAAGAATAGCTAACAGTGTCCCCTTTGGAATATCTTTACCAGCGTGAATGGACACAGTTGTGCGACGACCATCAGTATGTTTCATCACCACATGACTCGTTGCTCCCTGGTGGTATTTTTCAAAACCGAGCTTTTCTAAAATACGAATCAGGTCTTTATCCTTTACCGCTGGTAATTTCGGCATAGTATTTTAGTGGGCAAGCATAAGATCTCTCTCGCTAATCGTTTCAAAAGATTCAAAACCACGGTCGGCGGGTATTTGTTCACCATCTGCAATCAAACTTGAAACATAAACTGCGATCGCATCTTTTAGATTTTTCTGCGTATCCTCGAGCGTCTCCCCCCATGTATGACATCCAGAAAGAGCTGGGGCATAACCATGATATGTCCCTTTTTCGTCAGGTTCTATAATGGTGCGGAATGTATAATTCATACTCATTATCATGCCACAGAGACTCTCTGTTTGCAAATCAAACTCAATGTCCGTGGTACAAAAATTACAAGGCTGTAAAACTCAGCTAGCCCAGAATTAAAAAATACAGCTCGCTTTAAAGCGAGCGGTATTTTTTAATTCTGGGCTGGTCGCAAGATAGATGTCCCTCGTTCAAAATTTTCTTGCACCCATGGTATTTTTGCTACCGTTGGACCAAAAATACCAAGAGCAATGGTAGCAAGAATTGCAGAACCCACAAAAAACCCGACTCCATAAATAATACCCGTTAGAAAGATACGCTTGATTTCTAACTGCTTTGCAAGTTTTGCATTCAAAGACTGAAGCTGTTCTATTATTTTATCTCTCTGATTATCTAGTTCCATTTTTATAAAAGTTTCCTTACTGCTTCTTTAATAGAGTCCTTATCCATCCCGTAATGCTTAATGAGTTCAAGTGGAGCTCCCGACTGACCAAAGAGGTCTTGTACACCGATGAAAGACATCTTAATTGGATGTTCCACGGCAAGAATTTCTGCAACAGACGAACCCATACCGCCAGCGACTTGATGTTCCTCCACGGTCACAATTTTCCCACATTCTTTTGCGAGATTTATCACGGCTGTACGGTCCATTGGCTTCACAGTTCCAATATTTACAACTATACTTCCAATTCCTTCTTCCTCTAGTTGTTTCGCTGCCATAAGCGCGTTGTATACGAGCGAGCCACATGCAATAATGCCGACCTGCGGATTTGCCGAGCGGTAAAATTCTTGCGCTTTGCCGATTTCAAATGGAGTATCTTCTGTAGTAAGGATTGGAGTTTTTTCACGAGTAAGACGAATATATGTTGGCGAATTCGTTTTTGCCATTGCGATTGTGGCTTTTTTTGCCTCTATGCTGTCGCAGGGAGTAATAACCACCATACGAGGAATGACGCGTGTGAGTGCAATGTCCTCACAGGCTTGATGTGTCCCGCCATCGGGGCCGACAGATACACCTGCATGTGAACCAGCGATTTTTACCGGGCGGTCATTGTAGCAAATATTTGTGCGAATTTGCTCCCAGTTTCTGCCTGGAGAAAACATTGCGTAGGATGAAATAAACGGAATCTTTCCCATCGCCGCCATTCCCGATGCCACCGATGCCGATGACTGTTCCATAATTCCCATCTCAAAAAATCGCTTGGGAAATTCCTTTGCAAACGCATCCATCTTTGTAGACTCGGTCAAATCGCAACACATTGCCACCACGCGTTCATCCGCGCGCCCCGCGAGTACGAGCCCTTCACCGAAGCCCGCGCGAATCGGCGCCTGCTCTACATCAGTATCAAAAAGTTTTGGATTGAGTTGGATGGTCATATCGTTCTTTTATTATACTACACGGTATTAGTTTTCGTACACCTCTGATCTATGTCCGACACAAGCGACCATAAGCAACCGATCATCCCAACATATTTTATATATCACGCGGTAGTCACCGGTTCTCAATTTAAAGAAACCACTCCATTCCCTTTCAAGTGGCAATGGTATTATCTGGTCAAAATTATCTTCAAGCCATTCAAGCTTTCTGCTCACGCGCGCATAAATTTTCTTGTCTAACTCGAGAAGATTTTTCTCCGCATCCTTGGTCAAAACAATTTTCCATACTTGCGCCATAGCAACGGTAAGCTTAGCTCTTCCTACTAAACTCCCCTAGTGAAATAAGTTTCTTGGGATTTATTTTCTGAGCTTTCTTAAGTTGTTTTATTGTATTTAACGAGAGCTTCATGCCAAAATCAGGGTCAGCAAAAATCTCCTGGACAGACTCAATGATTGTCCGACGCACCAAGGTTCGCAATTGTTTTTGTTGGACTAAAGTATTCATGGCGGTTATTATACCACAAGCAACACTATCCCCAAAGAGACATCTGTACAAATCGGCGCTTGCTCTGGAATCAATTTTATAGCCAAGCTACGTGCCCAGATTTCGTCCAAGACGTGAATCTGCTGATTCAAGCTCTGTTGACCTGTCAGCTGATTCGAAAGTTTTGGGTTAAGGTTCATACCATTATTTTACCGTTAAACGGAGCCCAAGACCAGCGGTAACTTTTTTAAGAAGTAACCATCTTGGATTTACCACACCAGATTCAAAACGATAAAGTGACGATTGAGTTATTCCGATTTGTTCCGCCAATTCTTTCCGTGTAAGACTTTCTCGCGTACGTCTTTCGGTAATCGCTTTACTGATTTTAAGTTTAATCGTGGCAATATCGCTGGAGTCTTTGATTCCTGATTTTTTAATTACTTCAGTTTTAAATTGTGTAAATGTTTTCATTTTTGTTTTTTCTATATTCCCTCTTCTTCGCATTGTCTTTGCGAGGAACGAAGCAATCTAGGATTTTATCGCACATTCTCTGGATTGCTTCGCTATCGCTCGCAATGACAGCCCCCCCCTATTCGTGCTCGCTAGCAATCTGTCCACCCAACGTACGGAGCTCTGCCATTGCGTTTGCTCCTTGTTCTTTGTTCGGCGGATTGCCGTGCCACTTGTAGTCAAACTCAAACATATCCACCCCTTTGCCGGGGATTGTGTGCGCAATGATGACCGACGGCTTTTCAAAAATCGCGCGCGCTTCATCTACTGCGTCTACAATCGCTTCCATATTGTGCCCGTCAATCTCAAGCACATGCCAGCCGAATGCGCGCCATTTGTCCGCGAGCGGTTCAAGAGGCATCACATTTTCGGTAAAGCCGTCAATCTGGATGTTGTTGCGATCCACGATTGCGACAAGGTTGTGAAGTTTCTCGCGTCCTGCAAGCATCGCAGCCTCCCACACCTGCCCTTCGTTGAGCTCCCCATCACCCAAAAAACAATACACCGTTCTGTTTGAATTGTGCCCGCGGTCCAATCGGTCAACGATTGCCATTCCCACTGCCTGCGAGAGCCCTTGCCCAAGTGGCCCCGAGCTAGTTTCAAGCATTGGCAAATATTCGCGATGCGGATGTCCTTGGAGACGCGACCCAAACTTGCGGAGTGTTTTTAATTCATCAATCGGGAAATATCCCGCATGAGCCATTGTCGCATATAGCACTGGACAAATGTGTCCGTTGGAGAGTACTACGCGGTCACGGTCTTCCCATGTTGGATTCATTGGATCGTGCTTCAATATATGAAAATAAAATGCAGTAAAAATATCCGCCATACCGAGAGGCCCAGCAGTGTGTCCCGACTTTGCTTCTACAAGCGCCTCGATGATAGACTTACGAATCTCATTCGATTTAACTTCGAGAAATTTTATTTTGTCGTCATTAAGGTGGGTCATATAAGAGTACATAAATTTATAATTCCAAATTTTTAATTATTAAACAATGTTTTAATTTTAAAATTAGGAAATTGGGAATTATTTAAAAATTTGAAATTAGACATTTGAAATTTTTACAAAACTTGTCGAGTACTTACAAATTTTATCTTAAATCTATTGTACCAGACTCTGCATTTCCGCGATAGCCTGCGTGAAGTCATCCGCTTCAAGAATTGCTGAACCAGCAACAAGACGTGTAGCGCCGGCATCAACAAGAGTGCGTGCTGTAACAATATTTACTGAACCATCGATACTAATCGGCATTTCGGGGTGTGATGCACGAAGTGCGCGCATGTGATTGAGCACACGCTCGTCAAATGACTCCCCTTGAAACCCGATGCGCGCAATTCCCATGCATTGCACAAAATCAACTTTGTCCAAATACGGCTCTATTGCTGAAAGCGGTGTCGTGGTGTTTATCGCAAGCCCAAGCTCTATCAGCCCTACAGGAACAGACGCGCGAATTTTTTCAAAATCAACCATAGACTCAACATGTACAATGATTCTTCGCGCGCCAGCGCTAACCCACTTTGGAACAGCAAGCTCAGGGTCTCTCACCATCAGGTCCACCTCAAAATTAATATCCTCCCATCTCGGCATCCCCTCTTCCTCTGAAACGATTGCATCAAAGTGCGCGTCCTTTGGGTACGGCCACGTCCTTTCCGGCACAAATTTCCCGTCCATAATATCAAGCTGAACCATTGGTACCACACCCACAAAAAGGTTTACCATCTCATCGAGATGCTCGTAGTCTTTCGGCATTATTGCGGGAATTATTTCTATCATAAAAGTTGCTTCGCAAACATTTAACAATTAACATGTGACATTTAACGAACCCGGAATCAGTATTCGTCAATTGTCCGCACTGCGGTGTCAATTGTCAAATGTCCAATTTCTTGATTCTCCGCGCATGTTTCTCCTCACCGCCAAATGGTGTTTCGAGCCAAATACGCACGACTTCTTTGGCTACCTCTGCGTCGATGAAGCGCGAGCCAAGAGAAAGTATATTTGCATTATTGTGTTCGCGAGATAATACAGCAACCCCAACCGGTCCGCCGTAATACACTGCTGCACGCACACCTCTTACTCTATTTGCGCACATTGCCTCCCCTTGTCCTGAGCCCCCGAGAATAATTCCGCGTGCACTGGTGTCACGAGCCACGGCCTCCGCAACAGGGCGAATAAAATCCGGATAGTCATCAAGGGCATCAAACGCATGCGCGCCCATGTCCTCCACCTCGTGCCCGTGTGCACGAAGAAAAGGAAGGAGTGCTTCCTTGAGTTCAAACCCTGCGTGATCTGTACCGATATAAATTTTCATAAAATTAATTTGGTTAGTTGTCAGTAGATGCCCTCCGTCTTTGCGAGTACTCGAAGCAATCTAGGATTATATAAGATGAACTCTGGATTGCTTCGTCGTTCCTCCTCGCAAAGACAGAAGAAATTGGTTGTAGGTTACAGGAAGCTCGCCACTTTCACAACATGCTTTACCAATGTATTTGTATATCCCATTTCATTGTCATACCACGACATTACTTTCACAAGGTTACCATCCACAACACGAGTGAGCTCTAGGTCTGCGATTGCGCCATATAACTGTCCAACAATATCAGAAGAGACGACGGGTTCATCGGTGACAGTGAAAATACCTTCCCAGCGAGGGTCCTTTGCCGCATCGCGAAGAATTTTATTTACCTCCTCCACCGATGTGTTTCTTTTTGCAATGAATGTAATGTCCGCAATGGAACCAGCAATCACCGGCACTCGAATTGCAATACCATCAAATTTTCCGACGAGGCTTGGTACCGCTTCAGTGACCGCAATAGCCGCACCTGTCGATGATGGCACCATATTTGCCGCCCCCGCGCGTCCGCCACGCAGGTCTTTGCCTCCGGGTCCATCCACGATTTTTTGCGTACCTGTGTATGCATGCGTAGTGTTCAAGAGCGCTTTTTCAATACCGATTGTTTCATTTAAAATAGTGATGACCGGCGAAGCGGCATTTGTAGTGCACGAAGCATTCGAGGAAATCTGACATGTCGCGAGCTTTTCGTCGTTGATTCCCATAAGCACGGTTGCTCCCGTGATACCAGCCACTTCTTCGCCTTTCACTGGAGCGGTGATGACAACACGCTTTGCTCCAGCATCAAGATGTACTTTGGATTTTTCGTAGCTCGTGTAAAAACCGGTTGACTCCACGACGATATCAATATTGTATTTCGCCCATGGAAGTTTCGCTGCGTCTTTTTCCTGAATGAGCGCCACTTTTGTACCATTAACCACAAAACCAGGCTCTTCTCCACTGATTACTTCAACATTAAAATCTGCCTTGCCATATGCTGTGTCGTATTTAAGAAGGTACGCCATGTTTGATGGGTCACCGAGGTCGTTTACCGCCACAATCTCAAATTCCGGCCGCGTGCGCGCCAATTTATAAAATGCGCGACCAATGCGCCCAAACCCGTTAATAGCTACTCGTACTTTTTTCATAATGCTTCGTGTTTATCAATTAGTAAATATGTTTGTATTTTACCACACACAGCAAAAAAGAGCACCATTTGGGGGCCCTTTTTTGTAATTATAAATTCAGGTCTATTCTATTTGAATCAATTCCCTTTTTAAGAATTTCCATTTCCATCTTCATCTTGAGTTGATTTGGATTTGCAGATCCTTTACTTTCTTTCATTCCTTTCCCGATCAGATATTGTAGTGCCGCAGTATTGCCAGATTTGTAGTCGGCAACTACTGTTGGATTTGCGGAAATAATTTCTGCGACCATTTTTTTGAGCGCTTCAACATCATTTTTCTGGATAAGATTGTGCTTCTGTGCAATCTCGTGTGGATGGCCACCTTCTGTATACAGAATTGCGAGGGTATCTTTTGCGCCACGAGAAGACAGGTCTCCCGCCTTAATCATCGTGATGAGATCAGCGAGACATTTACCTGTTACCTTCCCAATCGAATCAGAACCCTTCATAAGTCCAACGAGGTCTGACGTAATATAGTTTTCTATAAGCAATGCCGATGGACGGTCGCCACCAATTTCATTCACCGCATCCTCAAAAAGTCCGCCGAGGATTTTATCCGCAGTAAATACTTCTGCATTCTCTGGTTTCACACCATACTCACGCACGAGGCGCGCGCGCTTTTTCCATGGGAGTTCAGGCATTGTTGCCTTTAGTTTTTCGTTAGAAAATTCTGGAATCTCTGAAATTTTTAGTTTTGGCAAATCGGGATCTGGGAAATAACGGTAGTCATGCGCTGACTCTTTTTTACGCTGTGAAAATGTTTTTTGTCCGCCTTCGTCCCACCCGCGTGTCTCTTGTACAATCTCTCCTGGGCCACCATCCAAAATTTTTGTCATTCTTTCTACCTCGTATGCAATTGCGCGTTCCACAGAGCGGAACGAGTTTAGGTTTTTCACCTCCACTTTTGTACCGAGTTTATCTGTCTTTGATATTGAAATGTTAGCCTCTACACGCATCTCACCTTTCTCCATATTTGCATCGGAAACTCCGAGTGTGCGAAGAAGGAGCTGGAGCTCGCGCGCAAAAGCACCAGCCTCCTCTGCCGTGTGGATTACAGGTTTTGTTACTAGCTCCATGAGGGGTACTCCTGCGCGGTTGTAGTCGACGAGGCTTCCCTCGCTCCCTTCGTGTGATGAGCTCGCTGTGTCCTCCTCCAAATGCACGCGCTCAATGGCAATACCATTAAGCATGCCATTTGAGACGAGTGGATATTTGTACTGGCTAATCTGATACCCTTTTGGAATATCTGGGTAAAAATAGTTTTTGCGGTCAAACTCGGTAAAGTCCGCAAGGTCACTCCCGAGCGCCGTGCCCACGCGAAGCACGTGATGCACAGCCTGCTTGTTAATCACGGGCAAAGTCCCCGGGTGCGCCATACACACAGGGCAAATATTCACATTCGGCTCCGCGTTAAACGGGTCATTCGCCGAATTGCAGAACATCTTTGTTTTAGTTTTCAGCTCAGCGTGGATCTCCAATCCGACTGTTAGTTTGTAACTCATAGGCGAAATTGTAACATAAAATAAACACAGAGAATAATTACTATACACGTATAGAAACCTATAGGTCTCTATACGTGTATAGTGGATATAACTACGAGGACGCCTTCAGAAGTTTCAAAAGTTCGTCTTGGAATTTTTTCATTCCTTCGTCATCGAGAATAGTGATAGTGAATAGCTCCGAATGTGGGTAGGTTTTTTTCATCGCCGTTTCAACTTCTTTTACACGCTCGGGGGTCACCATGTCGGTCTTTGAGAGAATGATAATCTCATGTTTCGATGCAAGGTCTTTATCAAATGCCGAAAGCTCTTTGCGCACAGTTTTGTATGTTGCAACAGGGTCTTCGTTTTCTAGAGATACGAGGTGCGCGAGCATTTTTGTGCGCTTTACATGGCGAAGAAATTTATGTCCGAGGCCTTTGCCTTCCGATGCGCCTTCAATGAGCCCCGGAATATCAGCGATAATAAATCCGTAACATTCACCTAAGTTTGGTTCAAGCGTTGTGAACGCATAGTCTGCAGTCTTTGCGCTCGCGCGAGTGAGGGCGTTGAGCAAGCTCGACTTCCCCGCATTCGGCGTGCCGACGAGTCCGATGTCGGCAACAATCTGAAGCTCAACCTTAAAATCTGCTTCCTGTCCTTTCATTCCCGGCACATGCTCTTTCGGAGTTCGGTTAGTAGACGTCTTGAAATGTTCATTGCCAAAACCGCCGCGTCCGCCCTTCAATACTAAAATCTGCTCCCCATCATGGAGAAGCTGATACTCTGCTCCAGTGTCAAGGTTCGTCACAATAGAACCAACGGGCAAATCCAAAATGAGATCATCACCATTTCTTCCGTGAAGACTGTCATTTCCCCCATCGCCTGCGCGCTCAGCGGCGAAATCTTTTTGATGGCGATACTTAACTAGGATATGCACATCGCGAACAGCGCGGATAATAACATCCCCGCCTTTTCCGCCGTCACCACCAGAAGGACCAGCAAACTCCTTGCCTTTCTCGTGTTTCAAACGCATAACGCCGTTTCCGCCGTTACCCGCCTTCATATGCATCGTCATTTCATCAATAAAAGCCATAGTATTAATTAGTCAAAAGTTAAATTGGCTTTTACTATATCACAAAAAATACAGAGCGTCCACTGTGTTTCTGTATTTCCTACGCCAACCCACGCCTTTTTTATTTCACTAATTCTCGCTATAGCGAGA
>JBAQCU010000054.1:0-2277 GCA_049294435.1 Minisyncoccia bacterium | reverse complement strand
TGCTATAGCAAATAATTGCTGGGTTTTTGTTTTGGCTCGACCGTCAGTTACCCTCGTGGATTCCTCGGCTTGTAGATTTCGTCCACAAGACCATACTTTTTTGCATCCTCCGCAGACATAAAGAAGTCGCGGTCGGTGTCTTTCTCTACTTGTGAGAGAGGTTTTCCTGTGTTTTTTGAAAGGATTTTGTTGAGATTCTCCTTGATTTTCAAAATATGCTTTGCTGTGATGGCAATATCTGACGCCTGCCCTTCGGTTCCTCCTAGTGGCTGGTGGATCATTACTTCTGCGTTTGGGAGTATAAAACGCTTGCCCTTTGCTCCAGCAGAGAGAAGTACTGCCCCCATAGACGCTGCGATACCTACGCAAATTGTAGAAACATCGGGCTTCACGTGTTGCATAGTGTCATAAAGTGCCATTCCAGCAGACACTGAGCCACCAGGGGAGTTGATGTACAAACAAATATCCTTTTTTGAGTCCTCGGATTCAAGGAAAAGAAGTTGAGCGATGGCGATGTTTGCGCTGTCGTCGTCAATTGCGCCCGTAAGGAAAACAATACGTTCCTTAAGTAGGCGTGAGTAAATATCGTAGGCACGCTCGCCCTGCGATGTCTTTTCTATAACGGTTGGGATTAAATATGACATAGGGATAGAGTACCACATTTTTAGACTGTTGCAAGTGTAGTGACAATGTATTGACAATATTTTTTGTGCGTGTATACTTTTCTTATGACTACAACATTACAAATTCGTTTGGACGAGAAGATGAAAAAGGAGGCAAGTAAAATCTTTAAGTCAATGGGACTGGATATGTCGACAGGCATGAAGCTTTTTCTTGCTCAGGTGGTAAACACAAAGTCTATACCTTTCCCTGTAATGAGTGCTGATTATTGGCCTGAGGAGAAAAAACAAGAACTGGTGCGTATCGCGGAAGAAACTCTTAGAGACTACAAAAGTGGAAAGATTAAGGGGTATGATGATGTAGAGTTGATGCATCGCGAGATTCTTGGCAAATAAATATGTATCACGTTATCCCGTCAAATAAATATACTAAGTCGCTTAAGCGTATTGGACAGCATAAGAATTTTCAGATTAAAAAGCTCGACGAAATAGTTTCACTACTTAAAAATAATGAGAAACTTGCTCCTCAGTACAAGGACCACGAGCTGAAAGGTGAATATGCAGGGATTCGTGAATGTCACATCCAGAATGATATATTGCTCCTGTACCGCAAAGATAAAAATGTTCTTGTCCTGCTTTTGGTCAATATTGGTACTCACTCGCATCTATTTGAATAACATGAGACTACACAGATTTTTTGTAGAGGAGAAGATTCCAAAGGCGGGGGAGTTTTCTGTTGCTAATGAAACATTACTAAATCAGTGGCGAAATGTTTTGCGTATGGAGGGGGGAAGTAGAGTAATCCTTTTCTTTGGTGACGGTAGTGAGTCACTTTGTGAATTTGTTTCACCAACTGGAAAAATTGGTAAGAAAAGTGCGTTACTCAAAGTGATTGAAACAAAAAAGGGGCTCGTGCCTGAGAGAGAAGTTACTCTCTATCTTGCGCTCATTAAGAAAGACAACTTTGAACTTGTGCTTGAGAAGGCAACTGAGCTCGGTGTGTCACACATTGTCCCAGTGCAAGCAGGCAGAAGTGAAAAGAAGGGTGTGAATTATGAACGTGCAGAAAAGATTTTGCGAGAAGCGTCAGAGCAGTCCGGTAGAGTGACAGTACCAGCGATTGAAGAGATTATTTCTGTGGAAAAGCTCCCAAGTGATGTTGTTGTGTTTGACCCACGTGGGAAAATATCTGCACGAGAGTATTTCACAAAGAACACAACCGCACCCGTTTCACTTTTAATTGGTCCCGAAGGCGGTTTCACTGATGCAGAGATGGAATCATTTCATTTACGCAATATTCCCATTGTTTCAACCGGTCCCCAAATCCTCCGCGCAGAAACCGCCGTGATTGTCGCACTGACCCTCGCGCTCGTAAAATAAAAAACTGGGATAACACTGCTCCGTAGAAAACACTGTCTTTGCGAGGAGCTTGCGACGTGGCAATCCATAAAATTACACGTAAAACCTAGATTGCTTCGTGCCTCGCAAAGACTACAACCATGTTTTCTACAGAGCAGGATAACACCACTTTTTTATTAGCGACGTAGACGAATCAGTAGATTCTGAATTCCCAAATTCACATCTCGGATGCAGACTCTTGGACGAAGACAAAATGAAAAGTAATCTTTTTTCGTTCTCGAGCCGACCTGCCCGCCAC
>JBAQCU010000053.1:0-7665 GCA_049294435.1 Minisyncoccia bacterium | reverse complement strand
TGTTCCCCCTGTCCCCCTCGACATCGCGCCCGACAATCTCCCTACGTCAGAGGAGCCAGAATCCTTCCTTCCCCATCTTATATCCAAACCATCCAACTTGGGTGTTTCGCTCCCTAGTTCAAGTGATGCGCATCCTTTTGAGGAAAGGATGCAGGCAGTATTTATTGCAGGACGACAATCCATGGACGACCTTACCATCGAACCGCCCCCCGCACATGCGCCAGTCACTCCTCTTGTTCCCGCTTTCCCAAACATCCCCCCGTCTCCTCGCATCTATCACGCAGACCCATATAGAGAGCCGATAGAGTAAACATCTTGAAATAAGTCGTGGAAAATGATATATTTAAAAGGTGAATACAATAACTTTGCCGAAAAACAAATATGTGCAAATTTTGGACATTCAAGAAAAACTTCGGGGTGATTTAACGCGTTTGCAAAAATTAGTTTCTTATCTCGCTCAGGATGAGGTGAGTCCTGAATACCTGACAAAACTCTCGAAAATAGAAAAAGGTCTTTCTGCTGGTAAAGGCATCAAATTTAAAAATAAAGGTGAAATTAAAAAATTCTTTCTTTCTCTTTAATCATGGAGAGCCTGGGCAAATTTACTTTTGGTTTTTCTACAGAATTCAAAAAGATTCTTGAGAAGTTAGCGCGGAAAGACAAACTTGGGCTAAAGAAGGTCGAGACACAAGTATACAAAATTGTTTCAAACCCTCTTATAGGTAAGCCCCTCCGTAATGTTCTAAAAAATTACCGCCGAGTTCATATCGAATCGTTTGTTCTGGTTTACAAGATAGAAAACAAAGAAATTACATTTGTAGACTACGACCACCACGACCGTGTGTATAAGAAGTATTCTCTTTAAACACGCCAAAAACTCTTTCCAAAAACACAACGACAGATACTCTTTCCATAAGCTTTTCTTTTTTAAAAGATGAACCGAATCTTTACTCAACAAAATATATAATACGGGCTCTGGATTGCTTCGTACCTCGCAAAGACTAGATTTATAGGATTACTGAGCGTGAGGGGTTACACTCTCTTTAGTTGTTAGTTGTTAGTTGTTAGTTGTTAGTTGTTAGTTGTATAATATACATATGCAATTTCATATTCCTCAATACATTGACATCGAGGACAAACTTTTTGGTCCGCTTACACTCAAGCAGGCAATCTATGTGGCGGGAGGGGCTGGGGGCGTCTACTTGGTATGGCGCGTTGTCCCATATCTTGTAATCAAGGCGCCGATTATTTTGGGCATCGCGGTCTTCACTTGGGCGCTCGCGTTTTTCCCAAGAGAAAAACTTGGGAGACCATTTATCGAGGTCCTTGAATCAGGGTTTCAATACATGTTGCGAGACAAACTTTACATATGGAAAAAAACAACAAAAGAGGCCAAAGCGGGCAAAGAAGAGGAGTTTATCGGTTCACAGCCATTATTCACTCCGGTTGTTCCTTCTGGTAAACTCTCCAACGCGTCATTTAAACTCGACGTGCGAGGCCCCGAGCAAATTCCAGAAAAAGAGCTAACCAAGTCTGTAAAGTTATAAGGTCTGTAAAGTCTATAAAGTAAATGCGAATAGAAAAATTCGAGGATATCATCGCCTGGCAAAAGGCAAAAACTTTATCACTTTGTATTTATGGGATATTTAACACAAATAAAGATTATGGATTTAAAGATCAAATTCAACGCGCAGGAGTTTCGGTAATGAACAATATTGCCGAGGGGTTTGAGCGTAGGAGTGACAAAGAGTTTAAACATTACTTGTTCATCGCAAAAGGTTCGTGCGGAGAAGTCCTGTCAATGCTATACTTGGGACACGAGTTAAAGTATATTTCGAAACAAGAGTTCGAGGAACTTTATGCTCAAGCGGTTGAAATATCAAAAATGCTTTCTGGCTTCATTAAGACCTTATGAATTTTACTTTAAGGACTTTTAACTTCACAACTTTACAAACTAATTTATGGCCATTAAATCAAAAGCATCACAGGATTTTGTACCAATCAAGGAAATTCGCGACGGTGTCGTGATTTTAAAAGACGGGACTATTCGCATGCTTCTTATGGCGTCATCGGTTAATCTTGCTCTCAAGTCGGGAGATGAGCAACAAGCAGTATTGATGCAGTTCCAGACCTTTTTAAACTCGCTGGAGTTTTCAACGCAAATTTTCATCCAATCACGACGTCTGGACATCAGACCATATCTGGTACTCCTTGACGGGCGCCTCAAGGAGGAGGTGAATGATTTATTGAAAATCCAGATTCGCGAGTACATGGGCTTCGTAAAAACCATAGCTCAATCCACAAACATTATGAGTAAGCTTTTTGTTATTGTCGTACCTTACGCGCCACCTAAATCTGTTACTGCAACAAACGCGCCGAGTGGCGGCTTTCTGGGTGGTCTTTTCGGAAAAAAGAAGGAGGGGAGCGCCATGCCCTCACAGGATGCCATTCTGGCATTTGAGGAAGCGCGCACACAACTTGAACAGCGAGCGGGAATAATAAGTCAGGGGCTATCGCGCACTGGGGTGCGCGTGGTCCCTCTAGGCACCGAAGAGCTTACCGAATTGTACTACCGTTTATTTAATCCCGGAGAAGCGGAAAAGAAGGTAGACGTAAGATAATACTACAAAATATGATAAATTTTTTCGGAAAAACAAAGGACACCAATACAGAAGCTGGGACAAACTCAGTCCCTGTGCTTCCGCAAGATCTTTATGTTGACACAGGGCTCAACTTCGCCGACATCATCGCCCCATCAGCGGTTAAGGTAACCTCAAAAGAACTTATTTTGGGAGAAAAAGTTGTACGTTCATTTTTTATCACTTCGTACCCGAGTGTTGTTTCAGACAACTGGTTGTCTCCATTGATTAACTTGGACAAGGTCTTTGATATCGCAATCTACATTCACCCTGTCGACACTGTCGCTATAATGAAAAAATTTGAAAAAAAGGTCGCTGAAGTGCAAAGCCAGATTAGTATGCGCGAAAGCAAGGGCTTCGTGCGCGACCCGATGCTTGAATCTGCATACCGCGACCTAGAAGACCTTCGCGACCGTCTCCAGCAATCGCAAGAAAAAATGTTTGATGTGGGACTTTATTTATCTCTCTATGCTGATAGCGAGGAAGAACTCGGGCACGTGGAAGCGGAAATAAAATCAATGCTTGAATCTCGTTTGATTTACATTCGTCCGGCGCTTTTTCAACAGGCAGAGGCGTTTCAGAGCATCATCCCAGTTAATGAGGACAAGATTGCCGTCACAAAAAAGATCAATTCCGAGCCACTCTCAAGCTTCTTCCCTTTTGTTTCTTTCGACCTCACTTCAGACAAAGGAATACTCTACGGTATCAATAGACACAACTCATCTCTCGTGCTCTTTGACCGCTTCTCTCTGGAAAACTACAACTCAATTACCTTTGCGAAGTCGGGTTCTGGTAAATCATTTTTTACAAAACTAGAAATCTTGCGCTCGCTTATGTTTGACATTGATGTTATCGTCATTGACCCCGAGCGCGAGTACGAGTCTATGGCGGAAGCGGTAGGTGGTCGCTATTTCAATATCTCCCTCAACTCCGAGCACCACATCAACCCTTTTGACTTGCCGACACCGCGCGAAGACGAATCCCCTGCAGACGTCCTTCGCGCAAACACAATCTCGCTCGTCGGGCTTTTCCGAATTATGCTCTCCGGTCTCAGCCCCGAGGAAGATGCCATTGTAGACCGCGCTATCGCGGAAACTTACGCGCTCAAAGACATCACGCCCGATTCCGATTTCTCTGCAATAGAACCGCCTCTTCTTTCTGATTTTGAAATGGTGCTTGCGGGAATGGAGGGCGCGGAAGGAATCCTCACCAAGCTCACCAAATATACGCGCGGTTCATGGGCGGGCTTTATCAATCAGCCGTCAAATGTAGACATCAACCGCAAATTCATCGTTTTTTCGGTTCGTGATATGGAGGACGACCTGAAACCTGTTGCGATGTATCTCGTAACACACTTTATTTGGAACGCTATCCGCCGCACCCTCAGGAAACGACTCCTTGTTGTGGACGAGGCATGGTGGATGATGAAGTCCGATGACACCGCCGCCTTTCTCTACGCTCTCGCGAAACGTGGTCGTAAATATTATTTAGGTATATCTACCATCACTCAAGACGTAAACGACTTTTTAAAATCACCATACGGTCTGCCTATTATGACCAACTCATCTATTCAGGTTCTTTTGAAACAATCTCCAACATCTATCGACTCCGTTCAAAAAGCGTTCAACCTTACAGACGAGGAAAAATTTCTCCTTCTTGAATCCGGAGTTGGTGAGGGTATCTTTTTTGCCGGAATGAAACATGTGGCTATTCGCTCCATCGCATCCTACACGGAGGAGCAGATTATCACATCGGACCCCGGGCAAATCCTCGCAATTAAAAAAGCAAAGCGTGAGTTGGCGGAGGCAGAAGCGGAGGGATCGATATAAAAATTAAAAAGGGGGATGTTGGATATGGAGTATGGAATATTTCGCCACAGTGCGATATACTATTCATATGAAATCTATGGGTTTTCTTATAGTAATCACTCTTTTCGCCACTCCACTCTTTTCATTTGCGCAAACA
Organism: Minisyncoccia bacterium; assembly: GCA_049294435.1. Taxonomy (GTDB): domain Bacteria; phylum Patescibacteriota; class Minisyncoccia; order Phycocordibacterales; family UBA1550; genus UBA1550. The sequence goes on along the minus strand of JBAQCU010000053.1, from coordinate 3,061 downwards.
ACAAACGAAGTGTCCCAAAATCAATCCTATCAAAACCTTATCAACACTTTGATGGAAAGACGCAAACAAGATTCTCTAAATGTATCTGAAATCCAGAAAAGCGCTGTTGGGGCATATTTGGATATAAAAGTAAGCCCGCCAAACCCAGGGCCGAATGTTCCCGTGCAGATTACCATAGAAAGTTACATCACTGATCTCTATAAAGCAAATATTTCTTGGTCTCTCAATGGCATTGTTATGTCGCGTGGAATGGGAAGAACCTCCTTCACTTTTCAAAACGGTCCTTCAGGACAGACAACTCATATTTCTCTCTCTATTGTCACAAACACTGGCGAGGTTGTGAACAAAGATTTTTATTTCACTCCTGTGGGTGTTACTATTATGTGGGAAGCGGACACTTACACCCCTCCTTTTTACAGAGGAAAAGCTCTGATGGTACCCGAAGCCGGTGTGAGGATTATCGCTGTGCCCGATATGGCAGATGCTGGGAACCCCCTTGGAGCTGGAAACTTGGTGTACAATTGGAAAAAAGATGGGTACTCCGTCGCAACAGCTTCCGGGTTTAGGAAAAACACATATTCTTTTACTGGACCAAAACCGCTCACAAACACCAAAATCACACTTGATGTTTCTGCTCTTGATGACAGCGCTCAGTCGGAAATGTATATTTACTTGCCACAAACACGCCCGTTCATTCTATTTTACGAAAAAGACCCCCTCCTTGGTGTTAAGTATGATAAGCCATTTGACACCGAAACAACATTAAACAAAAAAGAGATTTCCGTGAGCGCGGAACCGTACTTTTTTTCAAACGAAAGGGGTGAAGTTCCTGTACTTAAATACAACTGGTCGGTCAATGGGAAGGATGTACAAAATTACGGACGCTCAATAACACTCAGAAACGATAAGGGGTTAGAGGGGGCATCTCTCATATCGCTCTCAATGCGAGGAATTACCAAAACCTTCCAATCCACAAAAAAAGACCTCAAGGTCAACTTTAATGAAAGTAGCGCATCTTCTCGTCCCATTTTTTAAATTAACCCGCTAAAGTTTTTACTAACACATCATAAAATGTATATATGTTGTATAATACAATAACGAAGCAAGATTTCGATAGTCACCTAATTTATAAATCAGTAAATTACTTTTTTATTAGTAAAAATTTTCTCGGGTAAAATGAAAAAATATCTCCTTTCAATCCTTGCTTCTCTTCTTATCTCTCTTAGTGTTGGGGTGGTCGCTCTGCATGCGCAAACTTATGTACCGCTTGCCCCTCTTCCAGGTACACTGGTCGCTGGCGCAAACACCACAAATCTTTCCACGTATCTCTCTGGAGCGATAAAGCTCCTGATTGCCATCGGCGCGTCTCTCTCTATCCTTATGGCAATCATCGGAGGTTTGCAGTATGTCGCGGCGGGGATTTCTCCCGATGCAAAAAGTACCGCAAAGACTCGCATCACAAATGCATTCATCGGTCTTGCTTTAATACTTACTTCGTACCTTATTTTAAGTTCTATCAACCCAAAACTTGTGGCATTTGATTTATCACTTAAAAAAGTCTCCCCGAGCAAACCTACACCTACTGAGTCAGCCCCATCGGAAGATGGCACACAGAGCCACGATGATGACCCCGCTGTGCTAGACAATTAAACATGAAACGCAATAAAATCATTATAATCATATCAACTATCGCCCTCGGAGTGATTTTTGGCGGCGCGTATTGGTATCTTTCAATGAAAGATGTTCTCCCAACGCCAGCGGAGATGTTCCCCGGCGAAGCTGGCCGCGCGCCTGCGCAAACAGGCGAAAAGGTTCCGCCTGAGGAAGAGTTGCAAGCCCCTGAAAAAAGCGCTCCTCTTACTCGCCTATATGAGCTTCACAAAAAACCTGTTGCAGGAGCTGGCTTTGCCGAAGCGGGGAGCGGTCTGTACCGCACAGTCGCCGCGCGCTATATTGAACGCGGTTTGGGGCATATTTACGAAACACAACTTTCAACATACGCGGAGTCGCGCATCGTAAACGAAACACGTTCACGTATCGCGGAGGCGCTGTGGGGCAACAATGGCAAGGGTGTTGTTGTGCGTTTTACTGACGACAAAACCGGAGGAACAATAAAAACCAGGATATTAAATATTGATACGCCAACCGTTTCTTTTGCGCGGAGCACTTCCACAGAAAGTATGCCTGGCGCTTTTTTAAGGACAGAAGAAATCTTTCTTCCAGACTATATTCCCTTTATGGCGACCGCTGAAGACGGCGCCGATAAACTTTTTTACCTTGAAAATGGAGCTGAGGCGTCAACAGGGTCCGTTGCAACCTTTAAAGACGCTGACGTTTCAGCAATCTTTAATTCTTCTTTTACCGAGTGGCTTCCTCAGTTTCCAAATCAAAAGATTATAACCCTCACCACAAAACCATCAACAATGGTTCCGGGGTATCTCTACTTTATTGACATAAAAACAAAAGCGTTAATAAAAATCCTTGCCGATATAAATGGTTTAACTACACTCACAAGCCACGACTCAAGATTCGTTCTGTATTCAGAAACGAAAGGCAAGGCGCCAATGCTTTCCATTTACAACACAGACACAAAGGAGACGCGCTCTCTCAACCTCGAAACCCTGCCAGAAAAATGCGCGTGGGGGAGACAAAACCCATCTGTTGTATACTGCGCGGTACCGCGCAACCTCCCTCCGGGGGATTACCCTGACCAGTGGTATCAAGGTGTCATTGCTTTTTCTGACGACCTGTGGGAAATCAATGCCCTAACCCTTGGCACAAAAAAAATAATGTCTCCGAGCGACCTTGGGGCGCCATTCCTAGATATAATCAACCCTATTCTTTCGTCGGATGATGCGTACCTCCTCTTTATGAACAAACTGTCGGGAACGCCATGGTTATATCGCATAAGCGAGAAGGAGCCACGAACTCCGCTCTCTGTCCCTGTCGTAGTTTCTACCACGACTGCCACAACCACAAGATCAGTAGTGCCAGCATCTGCTATAACTTCTGATATGCGAAAATTGAAGTAGTTGCAGGCACGAAGCAAAAACTGCAGGTT
>JBAQCU010000052.1:0-2397 GCA_049294435.1 Minisyncoccia bacterium | reverse complement strand
GTTCCAGTGTCAGTTTCTTGATGTGCAGGTCGCCTCTATGCTTCGGTATATCAATGTTTGCTTCCCCGATTATTTCCGTTCCGTCTTCAAGCGTGGCGTGTACATGCGAACTGTCCAAAGAAACTGGAAGCACCCTTCCCTTGAGATTCAAGAGCTCGGACGCTTTTTTAATGGCCTTTATATCACCGCCATAAATAGTGGAAAGCGCCAGCAGAAAAAGATTGCCGAAACTGTGCCCGTGGAGCGAACTTCCCTTTTTATCAAATCTGAAATTAAAGAGGTCTCGGAGCACTGCCCTGCGCTTGCCTTCGGAAAGTGCGACAAGACAGCGGCGCAAATCTCCCGGAGGCAAAATCCCGAACTCATCTCGAAGCGTTCCAGTGGAGCCGCCATTGTCGAATATGGTAACCACAGCCGTGATATCAAAGGGAAATTTTTTGAGACCGCGAAGCACCATATAGCTTCCTGTTCCTCCGCCTATTGTTACTATTTTTTTCATACCCGGTTAGTAGAATGTGCCTTTGCGCCAAATGCACAGCGTTTGGCGCGGCGTGACTGGCAAACTTTCGACTGCTGTGATTTTGATATGTTCGTTATTTGCTTCCATAATCTATTTAAGCCTAAGGTACATTACACTACCGGATCATATTTTGTATACCGTATACCGTATTCTGGTCGTTGGCAAATAGATTATTTTAATACGAAACACAAACCCCGGCAAAATGCCGGGGTTTGTGTTATACGCGATACTCGATACGCGATACTTCCTCTTTACGGGTGCGCCGTGATGTAAGCCCTTGTCTTAGGTCCAAAGTAGCCATATGCAGGCGTGATGCCGACTGATTTCTGCCACTTGGCGAGAGCCGCGCGCGTTAGTCCGCCGAATTTAGTCGTTTCATTACCGGGCGAACCCGCACCCTTTGCGGAAACTGTGAATCCATGGCTATTCAAATATGCCTGGAGTGCTCTCACATCGTTTCCTGTCGAGCCAGTTTGAAGCTCGCGTTGGTATTTGCGTTAGCAACTGCGGCCGCACTCGGCGTTGCGCCACTCTTCAGCACCGCAAGCTGTTCCAGAAGCGTATTCAACTGCGCCGTAAGCTGTGCAATCTGCGCTTGCTTGTCGCCCGCGCTTGCTACAGTGGGCGTGATTGCCGTGGGAGCTTTTCCGCCACCACTGCCTATAAGACCGACGGGCGCCCCGCTACCGCCAGTTCCGGCAGTTCCTCCTCCGCCAACACTTGCGGCACATATCGTAGAGGTGGGTGTGATTGTAACCGTTGTAGTGGCAGCACTCGCTGGAGAATTGAGCGTGATGAATGAACGGGTCCCGTCGCATTGATTTGATGCCAGAAAATCACTTCCGCCTGAAGAGAGAGTCATCTTGTTGAGGTTCGGGGCTGTCAGTGTAACAGCCGAGTTTGGACCAAGCGTTATATTGAATGTGGTGGTATCGACCTGAAGCTGTTGCAGAGTTGCTCCTGTCACATTGATGGTTATACCGTTTACGCTTAGCGATGTACTGCTTGGAATCGATACATCGTTATACGCAGTAGCAAGAGCGAGCCCAGGCAGAAGCATTGCCACGATGAAACTCGAGAATAAGAATTTTCCCGTCTTAGAAATAGAACGCGAGTTGTCAACGGAGGCGGTTTTATCTTGTGTGTTCATATTTTTGGATCGCTTTCAATATATCATGAATGACGACCGTCCCCATTTCTTTTTACCCCAAAAAGGTTCCTGACACCATTTCCTACTTTAAAATACCCTCGCACCACTAAAGAAGCTGGCCCTGGCATTGCCGTCTATATCCACGTTTCCGCCCGTAGCTTGATAAGCAAAAACCTCGAAATAATCCGTGGAGCCGTTAGCATCAACCACCACTGAAACGTTAGCAGTCTGCGAAGATGGAACGCCGCTTGATTGAACGGCTACGCGCTTATACTCCACCCCATTTTTATAGATATTTACAAAATGACCGTAGGCATTCGTAACCGGCAGCCACCCGAGCGCCGCCGACAATGTGTATTTCCCCGCCACAGTCGGCGTGAATCTATTGCTGGCAAAATTACCGTTGACATCGAAATCCTCAGTGGCGAACGTCACCAACGTCCAGGTCGCAGTGGCAATGGTCTGGTTTACGCTATTTTTATGAACTGAAAACGCAACGCCTGTAATAGCAGTAGCAACAACCGCCGTGCCATCCGCCTTCTCGTATTTGGTGACAAGCCAGTTCCCGCTTCCAAGACTCCGGGCTTCGTAGCGGTCATTGGCGGCCGTCGTGATGTTGGTGGCGCCGGGCAGGATGAGCGAGGTGGCGTTGTGAGTGAGTGTGAGGGCTCCTGTGAACCGGCCCTTGCGGTTGATGCCATCCGCCACGGTGTCAAAAGAGGTGATG
>JBAQCU010000051.1:0-5614 GCA_049294435.1 Minisyncoccia bacterium | reverse complement strand
TTTTTGAATTCGGATGTCGCAAATGGAAAAGGAGGGGTTTGGGGAGGAATTTTCCATTTGCTCCGCTGATTTCTTTTGGCGAAATTCGGGCGGGCTAAATAATTTTAACATCTACACTTTCACCTATGGTAACTTTATCATGGAGATTAAGCTCCGTGAGCAGTCCTACTTTAACGATACCCTTAAATATTTTACGCCCAGGTATTTCAATTGAAACCGAATATTCTCGCTTTTCGTCATCAGTAAGTTTTGTATGGTGTCCCTCATATCCTTTCTCTTTCCATAAATGGTTACAATTTTTGTCGCCGAAAAGGATATCCACGTCTACTTTATTCCCATCATCATGACCGATGCGAAATTCAAATCGTGGCAAACTCTCATCTTTTGGAAAAAGTTCGGCAATTACAACATGTCCAGTTTCGCTGGCTTTTTTATTGGAAAGAGAGCGTACATTATAATCATCGTCTTTATGTTCGGTTGATACTATTTTCACACCAGTAGTCCCACCGACTTTTATTTGTTTGTTTGAAAATTGGTTTTTATCCATAATTAGATTGTCAAATATTGCCACCCATTTGATTTAATTTCGGAAATAAAATCGGAGCACCCTTTTTCTTCATCGTATACTAAATATAATTCTTCTCTTGCTCGAGTAATTGCTACATAGAATAATCGTTGTTCTTCGTCTCTCACTTTCTGCATCGTAACTCCTAGCACCTCCATAAGTTCATTATCTGGATGAAATTTCGGAAAACTTCTACGGTTCGCACCAACAATAATAACCACATCTCTTTCCTTACCCTTAAAACTATGCGCTGTTGAGTAATCTATATTTACCAACACATCTTTTCCGTTCACTTTTTTCTTTAATATCTTTGGCCGTTTCGGACTCCACTCCCCAATCTTGTCCGCAAACTTTGCTATCGGTAAACCGCGTAGCTTATTAGCACGAAATAATAGGCAGACTTCTTTTTTGCTATCCACTTTATTGCTCACGATATATTCTACGGTTTTCAAATAACGGGCAATCTCCAAGGGAATTGATTTATTTGTGTCTTCCTTGCCCAAAAGTGAACGCGCCGCATCTATATATTTTTTATCCTTAAAGTGTTCGTCTATATGTTCCTGATCATTTCTTAGTTCAACTCGCAATAGCTCGGAAAGATATACTGCACCATCCGGTTTATCTTTTTCTGGTTTATCTTTTTCTGGTTTCCCACCCTGACCAAGACTATCCATAAGGCTGTTTGAGTGCAAAACAATATTTTTTTTGCTTCTATAATTCGTTAAAAGTTCAGTTTTGATTCCACCAGGAAAATAATTTCCATTCTTAGAATCAAAATTATCAAAATATTTTAAATCCGAACCAGCAAATCCATTGATTGCTTGCCAATCATCTCCAACGCAGAAAAAAGAAATTGATTTATTGGCATTTATAATTACATTCCTAATTTCATCTATCAGTCTAAAAAAGAGTTCTGAAAAATCCTGATATTCGTCAATTAAAATATACTTTATATTTTTAATCTCTATTTCCTTGTTTCCAAAGGTGGGCATAATTTTACATTTTTCACCTTCATTAATAATTTTATCTATTGCATCAAGAAAAAGACCATCAAAATCAGTACAATTCTTTTTTTCTAACCGAGAACGATATTCGTCATACACTCGACAAGCTATTTTTATAAAGTATTCGTTGCGTTTATTCAAGTTAGCGTTGAGCTTTTCTGCTTCAGAAATCTCTCTGACTTTATCAGGATCATAAGATATTTTTTGCGCCTTATTGATGAATTGGGTTATCTGTTCCACTAATTTCTTCTTGCGCCTTTCCACTTTAGGAATTTTTCCCAGTATTTCTTTTTCACTTAATCTGTTTGAAACATCAAACCCGTTCCCACTCAATCGTTTTTGGATGATTTTTTCAAATTCGCCGCGGATTTGTTCGTCGTCAAGAGAGGAATCAATTTTTATATCGTCAAAATCATCTTGCGACATTTCAATAAAACTCGTATTCCCATCCGAAAACAACTCTCTTTTTTCATCTGATTCTTTCAAGTATTTCCGCGATTCTTGTTCTTTCTCAAAGAAACCGGGATACCCCGGACTTTTTTCCGTAAAACCAAAATACTCAATCACGGCTTGTAATTGCTCTCTTTGCTTGTCCTCTGTGTAGAATAAGGAAAAATCAGGATTGTAGGGGTACTTTATACTAAGATGTTTCTTTATGTTGCGTTCATAGGCATATTCAAGATCTTTTCCGTTTTTAGAAATCTTATGCTCAAATAGAAAATCTGCTATATATTTTTCACCTACAGATTTCACAAACTCGCCCGCAATGGTTGTATACTCCTGATTTCTTAAATACAAATAATATTCACTATTGTTCATGGCACCTTGTATTTTTTCCGATGCCGCTTTCAGAAACAAATAAAATAATTTTCCTATTAAACTTCTGTCTCTATCCTCTACTTCATTAAAACATTCTCGTACAAAATCAATTTGAAGTGTCTCGTCTTTCCCGTGTCGATTATATTCCTTGCTGTATGATTTTTTATCCACCAATTGATCTTTTTCTGTACTTGCAATTCGATTAGCTAGCGCGTGAAAAGTTAGTGTATTTGCTTCTGTTGCAAATCCATCAGCACAATATTTATTTATACGTTCACGAAATTCGTCCGCCGCTTTGTTATTAAAAGCAAGCACTAAAATTTCATCCGGCTTTGCCCCATAAAATTTGATAAGCTGTCGTACTTTTAATGCTATGGTTTCTGTTTTCCCAGAACCCGCACGAGCCTGAACAAGAATATTTTTGTCAGTAGTTGAAAGAACTGTTGCTTTCTCATCGTCAAAATATCCGTCCACGTACCTTTTATCTTTCTCTCTGAGTTCCTTTTCCAACTTACGCAAATCTTTCTTAATAAACTCGAACTTTAGATTCTCATACTTTTTAAGTAACTCATCGGATTGATTTTCTAAAACAAATTTTTCAGCTGCAACAAGATTATCGTTATCCAACAACAACTGAGCGTGGGAAAGAGTTTCTACAATTCTTCTCACTCGCTCTTTCTCCAGCTTTTCCTCCTCCTCCCGCATTAATTCTTCTTCCTGCCTTTTTAAATATTCTTTTTTAGAATCACTGAAATTATAATCTTTTAAAAGATTCTTACTTTTTGAATATACATTTTCTGCTTCTGTAAATTTATATAAATCTAATAAATCATTTATTTGATCACATATCTTTTTATTAAAATCTTCTTTTAGTCTTCCATATTCATTAGCCAGTAATCTATTTATAGATAAATCTTTTATCTGATTGAATAGCTTATCCGCACTAACAAAATCTCCTAACAATATTAGAGATCTAATTTCACTAATAATATCATCGACCGAACAATCACTATCGATAATTTCATTAAAACTACTTTTCAATTCAGACAATTCAGAAACTGTCGTTAAGTTTTTTATTTGTAAGATTAACTCCTTTTCTTTTTCCGTGCCTCTCGACGGGTTTTCTATTAAAGCTGGGAATAGATCGCAAATATAGTAGTTTCTGTGTTTATCCCATTCACCCCAACTATTTAATAGTTCTTTTAGTAAAATTTTAGTTTGCAATTGCATAAATTACTGTAATATTTTACTACTGCCAACAAATTTCTGGTTTTTCTCCAATTATTTCTTCAAGATATTTTTCAACTTCGTTGATTCCACCAATCTGGTCAATCAAACCAAGTGATTTTGCTTTTTCTCCTAAAACAGTTGATCCGTCAGCAAAACCCTTAACTTCATTTATTGGAATATTACGATTTTGTGATACTGCTTTAACAAAATTCTCATATATAATATTGGAATCTCTTAAGAATAAGGCTTTCTCTTCGCTCGTTAGAGGTTTATCAGGAGACCCAGAATCTTTATATTTTCCAATGCTTACTTGCTCAAATGTATATCCGTCTTTCTTATTCTTTTCCACATTGCTTAAATAAGACATAGTTACTCCGATACTTCCCACATCAGAATTTTTTGATGCAAAGATTTTATCAGCACTACTTATTGCCCAATATGCAGCAGAAGCACCAGTTTCTCTTATAAGTCCCACAATCGGTTTTTCACTATTTTTTATAGCGTCAGAAATTTCTTCGCCAGCAACAGGAAATCCACCGCTAGAGTCTACCTCAACGACAATGGCTTTTATTTTTGAATCTTTATTTGCTTCTTTAATCGTCCCGATAACATTTTCACTTGCCACACTATCATAATTAAAAAAAGTATCGCTTTCGCTATGGAGTGGAATATATGTGACTATCATTCCGTGTAAATTGATACCAGTGACAGAGCAGTTATCGTTTGTCGTACTACCAGAATCACTTATAGAAGATTCTTCAGAAGATTTATTACTAGAATCTAGTAGAGAAAAAGCGTAAAAGATAAGGAAAAAAATAGTAATAATAAAAACGATTCTACCTGTATTAACAATAAAATCACCAACAATACTACTCTCACCCCATTTTTTATACCTCATCCACAATTCATTTATTTTTCTATATAGTTTTTTCATAATTATTTTATTAGATCATCAACGCCAACTTCCAACGCCTTGGCGATCTTGGTTAGAGTTTCGATTGTCGGATTCTGATTAACGCCATTTTCAACCTTAACAATGGTATTGAGCGATAAATCAGCAAGGCGAGCTATCTTTTCGAGAGAGTAGCCCTTTTTACCTCTTAGCTTTCTTAAATTGTCCGAAATATTATTTGACATTGCTTTTATAATTGTTTAACATTATAATATATAGAATATGATATATAGTATAATTTCTTGATACTACAATGATACATAATTTAAACAATTTTGTAAATGAATTTTTAGGGAGTTTCTTTGTATTGCCCACCCGAAATTCGCCAAAAGAAATCAGCGGAGCAAATGGAAAATTCCTCCCCAAACCCCTCCTTTTTCATTTGCGACATCCGAATTCAAAAATCAATCAGCCGAAGTTTTGGCAAATCCTTTCCCCAAAAAATAGTTTTGCCAAAACTTCGTCCGCATTGAAGCCCCACGCACTGGCGAGTACGCCAGCAACCCCGAAAGAAAAAACACTCCTTGCATTTCTGATTTGGCGGGGGCGGGATTGTTTTTTGACTTTATCAAAAAATTTTAGTACCATTATAGTAGTATAGATGAAATCCATAAATCCTACAATTTGATATTACCATTATACTATGACAAAAACAAGCAAATCAAGTTTAGCCAAAAGAATTGAATCTCTGCGAAAGAAACAAGGGCTGTCTCAAGAAAAACTGGCTCGCTTGGCTGATGTATCCAACAATACCATTATCAACATTGAAGCCGGCATAAATGACAATCCTACCATTGAAACATTGCGCAAAATAGCCAAAGCGTTTGGCGTTTCAGTGGAAGAATTGTTAAAATAGCATTATGGATTTAATTTTATCTTCAATTCTTTTCGGAGTATTAGGCGGACTTGTCCGCGCTCTTGCCAATCACGATTGGCGGCTGGCGGTGATTGCCGGATACGCCGGAACTGACTTTTTAGAAGGATTATACAAAATCAAGAAAAAGCAAGGATTTGAGATTTGAACAATCCAACCCTTGCGGGGGG
>JBAQCU010000050.1:0-26722 GCA_049294435.1 Minisyncoccia bacterium | reverse complement strand
AATTACGAAACTACTTATAATTCTGTCTTTGCGAGCGCGAAGCGCGTGGCAATCCAGGATAAACACATAGATTGCCACGTCTGAGTACCGACTCGCAATGACAGAAATAGAGTTTCGTAATTCAAAGATCATTAAGCTTTGACGTCACACAATATTTTGTAAAAGTAGGTGTGGGGGTGTACCACACACTTAATAAAAAATGCCTCACCAGTGATGGTGAGGCATTAGAATCAAGACTTTTGAAACATCAGGTTTAATGATTTGATTGTAGACTCCATTTTGGCTCTAAATTTTTTTGACTGGAAATCAAATCACAAACGACAAGGGTTTAATCTCTATGCTCGTTTTTGGAGATATTCGCCAGCCCTTGTTTCCCCCTTCATGTGCTTTGAATGGGTTGTTGATGGGCACATTATGGCGATTGAACTCCAAAACAATTTTCCTAATGTCTTCTGGCGGGATATCCTGCTCAAATGTTTTCAGACGCAGAATAGCAGGGGTATATCCGCTCTTAAGGTACAGGTCAGCATTGTCAAACTGAGGGTCGTTAATAGGGATATCCTTATCCGCAATCGCAATAGCGATGCGTACAACTTCATCTGAAAGACAAGAAGCTTTTGATACGGCATACATTGCGCGCCAAAGTGTGCGTGGGTCAAGAGTCTTGCATTCATTGAAACACAAGTGTTCCTCGTCCGGATAAAAAATTCCAGGCCCATACACGAAATCATCGCAGTGCTGTATCAGGCAAATTACTGCAGACGCTTCTTTGGGAGTCCTCCCGTTCGGGGGAAACCGTCTGCTCATTTTAGTTTTCAACACCATCTTTATCATGCCTTACTCCCTTAAAAAGAACCAAATAAAGAAAGCGCCGTATAGCGCTTTCAGCCAACTTCTGTAAATCAAAAGATTTATGAAGGTAGTAACATTGTAGCATATTTGTATTAAAAAAGCAATACTTAATATATAGCCTTACTTTGTGCCAATGATGATAATGACGTCAAACAAGGCGGTTTCTGGGGATGTCGTGGACACAGCGTCCGGGTAGGTTTTTTTGACTATCTCAAGTAGTGATGGACCTATGTCTGACTTGCTTTCCTTTATAAAAACAGTGGTGGTTGCATACAAGGTTTTTTCGTTGCCAGTTTTTGCTTGCGCAAACCCAGCTACAGTGAGTGATGTTGCGAGCGCGCCAGCAACGCCACTTTTTGGTGTACTGTTTAGTATGTTGAGCGTAAACGCCTTCTTGTCCAAAACCTGCGTTGTGGTTGTTGCTTGCGATTCAGATGGAATAGATGGTTCCACCTGCACCACAGCTTCTTCTTTGTTTATCTCTATGCTAATGCCAAGCTTTCTGGCAACGAGCGTGTAGTTTTCCATATTAAGCGAGCTTGACTCTTCGCCAGTGTCGCCAGAAAATGCGGTATCTATGCTTTTTGCAATAAATCCAGTAGCAAGGACAAAAATAACTCCAACGATAATCGCAAAGAAAAGGGCAATCCCAGGATAAACTAAATCCTTAGGTTTTATTTCAGAAACCGAAGCGCGTATTTTTTTTATAAATTGAGACATATTTTTATTCTATTGTTTGAGCGGCGACTGTTGCGCTGTACGATATATTTGCGGTGTTTCGCCAATCCGCGCTACTTGATGAAATACTCAAGGAATTTATTTTTGTGAAATAGGGAAGTTTCTCAAAATCCTTGAGGTAATTTATAAACATTGGAACATTTGATGATGAAATTGTGTTTTGATATGAGATTGTCGCCAAAGGAAACGCTGTGTCAAGCGACGCTGGTGTCGGTGTTGAGAAATTTAGGGATTGAGTAATGCCGTTTTTGGTCGCGAGACTTTTTAGAATAGCAACAAACGGAAGAATATTATTTGAAGGTATAAATGCTTGCGTTATGGTTTTGTCATTTGAGCCGATGAGGTCAGTTTCGTTTTTGAGACTAGAAAGCAAGGATGTGCGCTCGCTTAATGTTGCGGCAATATGGCGATTTGAGGCTGTTTCAGTTGCTATTTTTGTAATTTTTTCGGAAATATATAAGACGGCGCCAAAGGAAACAACCATAACAACCAGAGTGACTAGGATATGTTTTCCAAAATGCCTGAAAAGATTTTTTGTAGTGAACATAATATTAATGCGCTTGGTTACTGTTAAAGTATATCGCACCAGGGTCCTTCAAGCGAAACGATATGCTGAAAGGTATGTTTTCCTCCTTATCAAGATTGGTCAAAGGAAGCTCAACTTCTGAAAGCATTGCTGACTCTTGAAGTGTTTTTTTGTAGTTATTTAGAATTGTGCGATTTTTCGCATTACCAGCTAGAGAAAATCTATCTGTAAAATTGGGAGCGGAAAATGTTGAAATTGTTATACCATCTGGTGTTCGCAAAACAAGCTCGGTGAGCACAACGCTCCATATTGGCATCTGCGCTAGGAACTTCGCTCCTGTTTCCGTAATGACATTTACTTCTGCAATTAACTTTTCCTTCTCCACAAGCTCGGGAGGAATAGCAGATGAAGAAAGTGTGGTTACTTGCTCGGTGCCTTTTTGTAATAAAGAAAGCATAGAAATATATGTTACAAGGTACGCCGATACAAAAAAGATTGAAATACTGATGAAGAGGTTTCTCATAAGCGTAATAAATGTGGTTGCGCGCTGATACGAGTATGCTTCCTCCGTGCCAACAGGCAAAAGAGATACCAAGTTGTCTTTGCCTTCGGGGATTTTACCGCGCATAGCTGCGCCTAGAGCGATAAGCCATTTTGATTTTGGTTCTGTAATCTCCTCGCGATTTGAATGTTCATCACGCACAGTTGCGTTCACGAGATCTTGTTCTGTTATCGCTCCTTTTGTTTCGGACGCGATAGCATCTTTGATTTTCTTTATTTCACTATGGAGGTCTGATTCAGGAACAAAATTGACAGGTAAAGTGCGTGAAAAACGCAAAATGCCGTCTCTTAGAACAAAAATAGTCGCGCCATCTGGAGTCTTTTTTGAAAAAATAGTTGTTTCTCCAGATGCAAGTTTTACTGCGCGAGCGATGGAAGCCAGGTGACTCTCAAGAGCGACCGTTTTGATGCCAGCTTTTTCAAGCGCTCGAACATACCCTTCCGCCACTTCACGCGGAATTGTGGAAAGCAGGATTTCATTTGCCGTAGTTGTTCCCGGAGTGCGTTCCCAGTCCAAATACGCGTCCTCGGTTTTTACCGGAAGCTGAAAGCTGATAGCAAGACGCATCGCTTCGGTGATGCGCTCCTCGGTGACTGATTTTGGAAACGAGAAAATTCTAGAATAGATTTTGTCATCAGGTATAGCGACTACAGCATAGTCAGTGCCTAGTTTTGCTTTGCTCCAAATCTCTTTTAGCGTGCTTGTAAGGAGGTCTGCGTCAACAACAACTCCGTCAGCAATAATATTTGAAGCAATCGGCTCCTCTATAAGTATAAGCTCATCGTCTGGTTCTATCTGCTGTTGCGTTTCTGTTTTTGCGTCTTGCGATTTATTCAACGCCACTAGATGTATGGAAGCACGACTTTTTTTCTTTCCGTTCTGATGGAAAAAAGCAATACGGACGACAGAGTCGCTGATTTCAATTCCAGCTACACGCTTTTCTTTTGTAAGAAGGTTCAGTAAATTCATTGATTTGGGACAATTGTCACATGTTTGCTCCCATAGTATACCAAATCATTTCCTTGCATGCTACAATAGTTGTTAACAGTACATCATTCATCGCACATATATGAAGCTCCGCACAAAAGCAACTATATTTTTTGCAACACTATTTATTGTAGTGACATCGCTAACAGTGATTTTTATTGAGAATGTTGTTGGCGGAGCATTTAAGAAACAAATTGCCAATGACTTTTTTGTTATCGCAGAACAAAGCGAAGGAACCTACTTTGCGTTTTTAGAGGGGATAAAAGCGCGCGTGGCAGACTGGAGCTCCGACTCAAAGATTGTGAGCATATCAAAGGGTATAATCAGTGCTGGAGCTGGTACATACGAAAGAACTCGACTTGCAAATGAATTCGCGGCATATATTAGCAAGTCAAAAATGCCTTTTGATGAAACGGTTAAAATTGTAGACCTTTTGGACAAGAACGGTATCGTTGTTGCGTCTACGGAGTCAGCACGCATTGGGATCGATGAATTAAAAGAGGAATTAGAGTTTGAAGCTCACCATTTTAGCAAGTCAATCGTTTCACCATTCAACTCGCCGTACATAAAAAGTTTTGTTTTTGAGCAGGACAAGGAAGGCGAACCAATGACTCATGCGACAACAAGAATATTTGATATTGGAGCCGACGGAATAGCAAAACCTGTTGATGCCGTACTTCTTACACATTTTGCAAATACGAAAAACCTCGCTTCCGCGCTTGGCGTGGATGTGGAGGAGAGCGAAGTGAAGGACCCGGAAGGCAGAGTTACAAGTATGGCGTTATTGAAGACCTACAAAACATCAGACATTTATTTAGTTGACCGTAACGGTATTCTTGTGACTCCGTCGCGTTATATGAAAAATGTGACTCTGCGCCCAAAGGTGGATACTCTTCCAGTGCGCAAATGTGTAGACAATGGAAAGGAAGTAATTTCCGAATACGAAAATTTTTTGGGAAATAGTGTTCTTGGCGCGTCAATGTGCATTAAAAACGATGGGCTTGTGCTTATTGTTGAGATTCATAAGGATGAGATCTTTGCGCCCCTTGATATGATTAAACGTTTTGTGGTAGCTGGTGGAATTATTCTAGCAACATTTGGAATTCTTATTACGATATTATTTATACGAATACCTCTCAAGCGCATTGATGAGGTCATTTCCGCTCTTGAAAGGGTAATGAATGGAGATTTTTCATTTCAGGTGCCCGTGCGCGCAAAAGATGAAACGGGACGTCTTGCGACAATGTTTAACACGATGATTGAGTCAATTCGTACGAACCAAAAGAAAATGAAAGAGTCTAAATTTGAGCTTGAGGAGATGAACCTCACTCTTGAAAAAGATGTTGAGGAGCACAAGGAACAAGAGAAATTTCTTGAGGAATCAAAAAGGGCTACACTGAATTTACTCGAGGATTCATGGAATACAAAAGAGAAACTTGAAGAAGAAGGTAGCAGACTGCAGACAATTCTTGCATCTATTGAAGACGGACTCGTTCTAATTGATAACGAATATAAAATCGTTCTGGTAAACGCGAAGGCGCTCCAAATATTTGCAATGTCGCTTACAGATTTGCTTGGCAAAGATATGCGCGATGTTGCGAAGCTTTGCAGACAGAAGGTGAATATTGAGCCGGGGCAATGGCCGACAGAAGAAGTTCTCATAACAAAGAAGTCTATCACCACCACCCTTGAAGATAATTTTTGTATTACTACAAAAGGCCGAGAGACACAACTTCCAATTGCGTTTTCTATCGCACCTTTAAGCGGGAAATATTCAGGGATTGTTATTGTTATTCGCGATGTGACCAAAGACCGCGAGTTGGATGAGGCAAAGTCAGGCTTCATCTCGGTGGCTTCACACCAGCTTCGCACGCCACTCACGTCTATTCGTTGGTATTCGGAGATGCTTTTGTCACAAGACGCGGGCCCTCTAAATGATTCGCAAAAGGACTTTATGAACGAGATTCATGGTGGCGCGGAGCGTTTGTATCAGACAGTGGATCTTTTGCTTGGTATTTCTCGCGTTGAAAGCGGTAAACTCAAAACAGAAAGAACTTCTATTAATATGAACCTGTTTACAGGAGAAATAACAAAGGAGCTGGCCTCGCAGATTGATATGAAAAATTTGTCGCTTTCTGTGATTCCTCCAGATCGTGAGCCGGTGATAGTGTGGCTGGACTCACTCACATTGCGTCAGGTTATCCTAAACCTTATCTCAAATGCCATTCGCTATACAAATGACCATGGCATCATTGAAATAAAATGGTGGATGGGTGACGAGGGTAGGGAAGTTGTGTATATGGTGCATGACAACGGTATTGGTATTCCTGAAAAAGAACGTCCACGCATTTTTTCAAAGTTTTTCCGAGCCGAGAACGCGCGCTCGCATGTTCCAGATGGTTCAGGTCTCGGGCTCGCCCTTGTGAAAGAGCTTGTGGACTCGTGGGGTGGTAAGATTTGGTTTGATTCCGCAGAAGGACAAGGCACTACGTTCTTCTTTACTATTCCTTTAACCTCCACACCTACTTTTAAATAGAAATATAGGTGTGGGGGCTGACGACAGAGGTTGCCGATGCCGATAAACATGATATAATAGGCTAAATTACTATGACCACAGACTTTATTAAAACTTTGGTGAGCGAGCATCAGGAAATTCGTGAGATTTTTGACGCGGTAGATGCGACCAGCAGTCTTGTTGATAAGAAAAATCTTATTCATAAACTCCAAACAATCCTAGCTCCTCATTTGAAAAAGGAGGACACCGAGCTGTACCCAACACTCATTTTATCTCCAGATCTTGAGGTGCGTCGTATGGCAAATATATTTCATCTTACCATAGGGACATACGCGGAAAGCTTTGTCACCGTTGCGAACAAGATATCCTCTATTCAAGGTGGAGACATACCGGCAGATGTTGTATCGGATTATGAAAACATTCGCGACAGAATGAAGGATAGAATAAGTATTGAGGAGGTTACGATCTTTCCTGCGTATGAGAAATCTATTAAATAAAAATGACTGAACAAAACAAACAAAAAATAGTCCTTCTTCTGGAAGACGATGTTGCGCTAAACCGCGCTATCGTGATCAAGCTTGAACAAAAAGGGCATAGTGTCATCTCAACCACGCGTGCAGAGGACGCCTTGGAAGTATTAAAATCCGCGCATCCAAATATTGATGTTGTCTGGCTTGATCTGTTGCTTCCAGGGATGAACGGTATGGAGTTTCTTGCAGAGGTTCGCAAAAATCCAGACTACAAAGACACAAAAGTAGTCATTTGTTCTGTTTCCGGACGTGAGGAATCAAAAGTCATCGCTCGCGAGCTCGGTGTCTCTGATTATTTGGTAAAAAGTGATTATCAGCTAGATACCCTCGCTGAAAGGGTTTTGAGTTACGCATAACTTGTCCCGTTAGAGATCCTTAAGTTATGTATTATGTACTTTGAATTACGAAACTACTTATAATTCTGTCTTTGCGAGCGCGAAGCGCGTGGCAATCCAGGATAAACACATAGATTGCCACGTCTGAGTACCGACTCGCAATGACAGAAATAGAGTTTCGTAATTCTAAAGTATGTATATGTTTTATTAAAAGCAACAAAGACATATGGTATACTGGAAGTACTGGTGACCTACGGAAGCGCTTGAGGGAGCATAACCAAGGTAGGTCGACATGGACAAAAGGCAAGGGCGTATGGAATATTATTTATTATGAGTGGTGTCTTAACGAACAAGATGCTCGGTCGAGAGAAGTATATTTAAAATCGGGAATGGGTAAACGCTATCTAAAAAATAGACTCAAGCGCTTCCTATCTCTAACGGGATGAATGAAAATAAGAAAAAAGTAATGATTGTTGAGGATGATGAGCACATTTCAAAGGTGTACGAAATTAAACTTGCAAAGGAGGGGTTTGCAACATCCTTGGCTGTTGATGGGGAGGAAGCGGTAAAAAAAATCACCATAGAAAAACCAGACCTGATTTTGCTTGACCTAATGATTCCCAAAAAAGACGGCTTCGGTGTGCTTGAGGACATAAAGAAGATTCCCGAACTTGCAGGGATTCCAGTGATCGTGCTTTCTAATCTTGGTCAACATACAGACCAGGACCGCGCGCTCGCCCTTGGGGCAAATGAGTACCTAGTTAAGGTGGATTACCCAATCCAGGAGGTGGTAAATAGGGTCAAGGGGTACCTCGCGCAGTAGCGCGGGATACATTTGACATGTGACAATTAACAATTGACTAGCCCGCACCCCCGAGGCCTAACCTTGGGTACTCTCAAGGTTAGGCCTCGGGGTCAAACGCATCTGTACCAAGGATAACTTTTTGTGTGGGGCACAAAAAGTTATCCCCAGTTTTACTTCCTTTTCCCAAAACCCCTTGCTATACTATTAAACATAACAGTTTAAATAATAATTAATAAATATGAATTTGAATATGAAAAAGTTTTTATCGAGCCCTGTCAAAGGTCAATCGTCAAATGTCAAAGGTTCCTCCGGATTTACCCTGCTCGAGCTCCTCATTGTCGTTTCCATTATCGCAATTTTGTCTGTCGCGCTCGTGCTAGTCCTTGACCCCGCTGAGACACTCAAAAAATCTCGCGACGCTCAGCGTATGTCAGACCTAAGCACAATGAAGACCGCCATTGCGCTCTATCTCACAAGTACGACGACGCCATATCTAGCGGGAACCTCAAACACTCTCTGTAAGGCAACTCCATCAATTTCTTCGAGCTCTGGGGATAATAGAATTTACTATTCCTCCGCTTCTTCTGTCACAGACACAGACCTTGATGGTTCAACAATCACAACCGTCGCATCTACCACTGTTGGTTCTACTCTTCTAGGGCAGACAAACGGTGGAGGATGGATTCCGATTAATTTTGATGTTCTTACCGGTGGTTCTCCAATCTCAAACATCCCAGTGGACCCAGTAAATACTATCAGTAACCCTGCAGGAGTTGCCAGCACAGACCTTGTCTATCGCTATGCGTGTTCTGAAACACCCCTTGCTTTTGAGATCGACGCTCAGCTTGAAAGTACTGCGTACACTGTTGCGGACAATAAAAGAACCTCTGATGGAGGCAATAGTACTGGTTATTATGAAGTCGGAACTAACTTAAAGATTCTTGGAGCTGGTGGCACAACGTCATTGGATTTCTAACAATTATTTATTAACATTATCATTATGATCTCACTTAAAAATATGAAGAAAAAAGCATTGGGTCACAGCCCCGTCTTTGCGAGCAAAGCGAAGCAATCCAGAGCACCCCGCACCCCCGGCTTCACCCTTCTTGAACTCCTCATTGTTATCGCAATTATCGCAATTCTCTCAATTGCCCTTGTGTTTATGTTAAACCCCGCAGAAACCCTAAAGAAAGCCCGCGACGCGCAACGCATCTCCGACTTGAAGTCTGTTAAGACTGCGCTTGGTATTATGCTTACAGCATCCTCAACGCCGAGTTTGGATAACTTTCTTCCTTTTGGAACGGCAGTTTGTACCACTGCAACGACGTATGCAGGAGTTACCTCTCAGTCTACTTCTCCTAAGATTGCGTACAGCGCTTCGTCTACAATTACTGGTGTTACTACAACCAACCAGGGTTCTGATGCTGCATACGCTTTTACAAGTACAGGATATTCAGTAGGCGCTGCAAATGCTGGTAAGGTTGATGGTTATGGTTGGATACCAACTTCCTTGAAGGGATTGACAGGTGGAACACCTATCTCAAGTTTTCCTATTGATCCGGTGAACACAGTGACCTCGGGCATCCTTTCAACAGATCTTGTGTACCGCTATGCATGCCAGAATGGTACTTCAGCTACCGTTGGCGCAGGGAAGCCGTCATACATTTTTGAGATTGACGCTGTGCTAGAAAGTAATGCATACACTGTTGATGACAACAAAATGGCAAAGGATGGTGGAGACAATGCTTCATATTACGAAACAGGGAACAGTCTAAATCTCTTACCTACGACTGGCAACTTCTAGTCCTCAATAATTTCCCCAAAAACACCCAGCCCTCAAAAGCCAGGTGTTTTTTGTACCCCCTCACTCCTTGGACGTCCAACGTCCAAGGACGTCCAAGGAGTGAGGGTCGTCTATGGCATGAATTGAATTGGCGTAGTTGATTGCTATCTAGTATAATATTTTTTATGTTGTTAGATACGATATTTTCAAATTTAAATGTAATTGAAGTTGCTGTTTGGGTAGTATTCTTTTTTGTTGTCGCTGTTCGTTATCTTCGTCCATATTTGGTCAAAAATATTTCTTATGGCTGGCTTGTTGGCATCGCTGTGAGTTTGCATGTACTTTATGGCATTTTTGCCACGTGGGGACAGTATGTCGTGTGGAGCAAAAGTGAATTTACAAAAGTTTTTCTTTCGTCTCAGCTTACAAATGAAGTATCATTTCCATCATATTTAGAATTTCTTCGTCCGCTATTTGACGGTACAAACGGATACTTTGTTTTTTATTCTTTTCAGCATTTTTTCCTGAGCACCATTGCGCTCCTTATTGTTGTTGGGCTTTTCATGCTCTTCTTAGCAGTGCGTTCTCGCACGCATCCTATCAATTTTAGAGAAGGGGATATTATGCTAATCGCGCTTGCGATGCTTATCTCTGGTTGGCCAGGGACTATTGTGCTTTTGCCAGTCGGACTCGTCTCAGCAATCCTGCTTTCAATCGGCGCGCGATTTATTTATAGCATTGAACGCATACCGCTTCCACCATCATTTTTGCTCGCAGCGCCTATCGCTCTTATTTACGCTGTACCAATCCTCACCGCGTTCAATCTCTACCCACTCCTCAAGCTTTAACCCACTTGGACGTTGGACGTCCAAGTGGACGTCCAAGAGCGAGGATGGTATGATTGTATAGTAATCATAACAATTATGAGAGATGTACCATTTGTTGCCGGTGAATTTTATCATATCTACAACCGTGGAGTTGATAAAAGAGATGTATTTATGGATGAAGATGACCTTGAACGTTTTCTGCAAAGTATGCGTGTTTTTAATACCATTGAGCCATGTGGAAGTATTTTTGAACAATACTACAGTAGAGGAAATGATACGCCCTCGCCGTCTGATATGCTGGTTCACATAGTATGCTATTGCCTGAACCCAAATCATTACCACTTGCTTTTAGAGGAAGTCGCCGAAAATGGAATTAGTGAATTTATGAAAAGAATTGGGGGTGGATATACAAAATATTTTAATGAGAAATATGAAAGAAGCGGTTCATTATTTCAGGGGCGGTTTAAATCTGTTCACATAGGTTCTGATTCTTATTTGAAAACTTTAAGTGTCTACATAAACCTCAATAACATGGTTCACAAGATTAGATCTAAATTTTTTCGATCAAGTTGGATGGAATACGTAAACCACAATAATGCTAAAAAGGTTCAAATGGAAAAAATGTGCTTCAAGAGAATAATTTTAGACAGCTTTAGCAGTGTCAATGGATATGAAAAATTTGCCAATGAAACTATTTCAGCAATTATTTCGCGCAGATATGAGGAAGAACCAAAAAAGGGGAAGCGTGTTGAAAAGAAAAGCGAAAAAGATGTTTTTCTTGAGTAGAAGCTCGGTATGTAAACTATATGTACACTCCTTGGACGTTGGACGTCCAAGGAGTGTCTATGATCTAAGAAGAGCATGCAACCTCTCTGTGTAAAATTACAGCAAAAACAATTACAGCAAAAACACTATGCAAACAGCAGTCGTGAGGGTATACTGTTTAAGTAATGCACATAGCAAAGGAGAAATTAAAAGAAATCGTACTTGAGTCAGGCTTGGTCACTGATGAAGATTTTACTATTGCTACAGAGGAGTCACGCAGGTCAGGGCAATCAATACAAAATATTCTTATTGGGCGCGGGAAAATTCCGGAGGATTATTTTGCGGAGCTTTTGAGTCCGTACTATGGAGTACCGATTATAAATCTAAAGAAAGAAGGGTCGGAGACCATAAAGCCAGAAATTCTTGAGCTTATTCCCGAGGTTTACGCAAAAGCAAATAATGTTGTTTTGTTTGAGTATGACAAAACACAAGGTCGCGTAAAACTTGCTATGCTTGATCCTTTTGATTACGATACTATTGAATACGTCCGCGCAAAACTAGGAGCGTGGGTGGATGTGTATCTCACCACGGTCCCTAGTCTTCGTTACGGTCTCAAGCAGTACAAGAAAAAGGTCGGCATCAATTTTGATCAAATTATTTCTGAAAACGTGGAGCAGTCCCTCGCTGTTAGTGGGGACGCGGATGTTGCAAAACTTGCAGCTGCGGTGCCGATCGTTAGTATCCTAGACAATGTTATTGACCACGCAGTGAGCCTAAACTCATCAGATATTCATTTTGAACCTCTGGGCAAGGAGATTCTTGTCCGTTTCCGTATTGACGGCATTATGCAAGAGATTGTTAGTTTACCACAAACTATCGCCCCTGTTCTCGTTGCTCGTGTAAAAATCCTCGCTGGAATGCAAATAGACGAGCATCGCGTCCCCCAAGACGGTCGATTTCGTTTTGATATGGATGACGGCGGATCCATAGATGTGCGTGTAAACATTATGCCTGTTTTTCACGGAGAAAAAGTTGAAATGCGTATCCTCAAAGGTGCCGCGCGCCCTCTTACACTAAAGGATCTTGGAGTTTCGGACGAGAGTATTGCTGTGCTTTACAATGAAATTAAAAAACCACATGGAATGATTCTAGTTACGGGTCCCACCGGCCACGGCAAGACAACATCGCTCTACGCGATACTTCAAATCCTAAACACTCCGTCTGTAAATATCACAACAATAGAGGACCCAGTTGAATATGAGTTTCCGCGCGTAAACCAGACACAGGTAAATCCAAAAGCCGGAATTACTTTTGCGAACGGCCTTCGCGCGTTACTTCGCCAAAATCCTGACATCATTATGATCGGTGAAATCCGTGACAACGAAACAGTAGAGATTGCCATTCATGCGGCGCTCACAGGACACTTAGTATTGTCGTCGCTTCACACCAACGACGCAACTTCGGCATTGCCGAGACTTTTGGATATGGGTGCGCCAGCGTTCCTGCTTTCCTCTACAGTAAACCTCGTTATAGCACAACGTCTTGTGCGTCGCATTTGCGCTTCGTGTACAGAGTCGTATCCTGCTAGCCCTGAAATCGTGCGTCTTATTCAGGCACAGACGGCGCTCTCTGGGAATAAGGAAGCTTCTATCCCAAGCACTCTTTATAGGGGTCGTGGGTGCAAAGTGTGTGGAAACTCTGGATTTCAGGGACAGATAGGTATATTTGAATTGTTTCGAGTTACAGATGCAATTCGTGAACTCATTTTACGCGAGGCAACCGTTGGAGAGATTCGCAAGAAGGCGATTGAGGATGGAATGACTACTATGTTTGAGGATGGTTTGAACAAAGTAGAACGCGGTGTCACGACTATTGAGGAGATTTTGAGAGTTGTTAATGAATAGGGGATGCAGAACAATTGACATGTAACATTTGACAATTGACGAAATGCAAACGCAAAACAAAAAATTTAGATTCAGACAATTTCCTGTATACACAGATACTCGTGTTTTTGTCCACAACGTGAAAGCCTTAGCAATGAAAAAATTTCCTCATACTGAGCAGTTTGGGCTATTTTCTCAATTATCACGCGCTTTGAATTCAATTATTTTAAATATTGCAGAAGGTGCGGATCGTATGACCGACAAGGACTTTGCACATTTCTTGAATATGTCGCATACTTCTCTAAATGAGGTCGTCGCGTGTTGTGATATTGCGTTAGATAGTAAGTATTTTACATCAGAGGAACACAAAGAATGTCTTAGTGGAGCTGAAGTGCTTGCGAACCAGCTAACAGCCTTTCGCTATAGTTTATTAAAAATACCAAAGAAATGATTATAGGAACCCCGTCAAATGTCAATTGTCAATTGTTAATTGTTTTTTCACTATGATTTTTATTTACGAAGTATACAACAAGGATGGAGCGATGGTAAGAGGCGAGTACGAGGCTCAAACACGTGAGGAGGTCGTAGAGTATTTGCTCAGACGCGATTTAACTCCTATTTCTGTGGAGGCTATTCGCGGTGGTAAGGCTGGCATAGATCTCTCAATCTCTCTTTTTGAAAAAGTGGATAATGTTGATATTTTGTTTTTGGTACGCAACTTGTCTGCGACAGTGAAGGCTGGACTATCTATTGTTGAGGCGTTGGATATTCTAATTGCCGACACCGAAAAGAAGATGATGAAAAATATTCTTCGCGAGGTGCAGGCGTTAGTAAAAAATGGTCAGCCGCTTTCAGCAGGTTTTGCAAACTTTGCAAACCAATTTCCGCCTGTATTTTTAGGTATGCTTCGTGCTGGCGAGGCGTCTGGACAGCTTGAGCGCACGCTCACAGAGCTTGGACAGTATCTTTCAAAAGAATACGCGCTTCGGGCAAAGGTAAAAAGCGCGCTTACTTACCCAATAATCCTTCTTGTTGCATCTATCGGTGTGGTATCGCTCTTGCTTATTTTTGTACTTCCTCGTCTTACAAAGGCTTTTGCTTCTAGTGGAGTTGAGCTCCCGTGGGTTACAAAGTTTTTCCTTGGACTTTCAAGTATGCTCACGTATAGCTTTACTCTTGATTTAATTGTCCTGTTTTTTGCTAGTTGGTTTTTCCTATATTTCCGCAAGACTCTCATGGGAAGGAAATTCTTTTTCTTATTAATTTCTCATATTCCTGTTGCAAACGAGCTTATCAAAAAAGTTGCTCTTGTGCGTTTTACACGAACACTAGGCAACCTGATGGCGAGTGGGCTTTCTGCTGTTGGATCACTTGAGTCTGCTTCGGAGTCAATTGGCAACCAGAAATATGAAGTAGCAATAAAAAAGATTGTTGATGATGTAAAGAACGGAATGGCTATCTCAGACGCCCTAATAAAGTTTCCTGACTTGTTCCCGCGGCTTCTCGTGAGTCTCGTAATAGTCGGCGAAAGAACCGGCTCCTTGTCGGAAATACTCATTACATTTTCAGACTTTTACGAAGAAGATGTTGATAATAAGCTTAAGGGCCTCACGGCTGTGCTTGAGCCAGTATTGCTACTCATAATGGGGCTTCTTGTTGGCTCTATCGCTTTCTCTATTATCCTTCCAATTTATCAACTTGTGGGTCACTTCACATAGGCGACCAGAGGTCGACAACTTACCACTGACATATGACAACTTACATAAAACAACTGACAAATGACAACTTACTACTTACTATAAAAAAGCTGATTTTCGCAAAGCGAAAATCAGTTGTCAGTTGTCATCTGTCAGTGGTCAGTTGTAGCGCTCCGCGTACTCGCGGATTTTCCCTTCTTGAGCTCCTCATCGTAATCGCCATTATGGCGATTCTCGCAGCTGCTGGCGCTGGTTTTTACAGGGGGTTTGCAAAAAACATTGAACTTCAATCTTCCTCAAAAATGATTGCGAGCGATTTGCGACAAATGCGCGCGAAGTCAATGGCGGGTGAGAGCGGGTACAAGTGGGGCGTGCGTTTTGTAAAAGACGCGGGCGGGGATTACTACATTACTTTTTCCACAGACGGCACAAACTCCACCACCACCGCCACAACCACTCTTTCATCTGGCGTCACTTTTTCCGACCCAGCGTCCGGATACAAAGAAGTTATTTTTAACAAAATCACCGGCACAATTGGAGTAGCAACTACAACAAGTATCACACTAGAGGGCACAACAGCCACGACAACAATATCTACGATTGGGACGATATACTAGAATGAAAAATAAAAATAGGAACAATTACGCGTTCATTGATAGTCAGAATCTCAACCTTGCAATTCAAGACCAGGGATGGAAATTAGATTTCAGTCGCTTCCGTGTTTACCTTAAAGAAAAATACGGGGTAGAGAAGGCTTTTTTGTTTATTGGGTACATTGAAGGAAATAATCCTTTGTATATTTCCTTACAGTCAGCAGGGTTTCTCTGTATTTTTAAACCAACGCTCGAATATAAGGACGGCACAACCAAGGGCAACTGCGATGCAGAATTAGTCCTCCATGCAATGATAGAGTACCCGAATTATAACAAAGCAATAATAGTGACGGGCGATGGAGATTTTTATTGCCTAGCACAATATTTACTTGAAAAAGATAAATTGTTCGCGATCCTTATCCCTAATAGGTTCAAGTTTTCGGCTCTATTAAAATTCAAAATATTTCGTCCATATTCACGATTTATGAATGATCTAAGGGAGTTGCTCGAATATAAAAAGAAAAGGCCCTATGAGGACAAAACCTCATAGGGGGAACTTTTCCGTTGGTGATGTGCACAGTATACACCTAACAAAAAATGTGTCAATAGTGTAGAATATAAAATATGGAGAGAGCGACTAATAAAAAAAATACTTTTAACTTTCAGGAGTATTTGGCTTGCAAATTAAAGAACACAACATTCCGAAAATACTATGATGAATATGGGAGGCAGTTGGAAATTGAATACAATAAGTCATCTCGTTCGACATTCAACATTCTTGAATCAGCAGATTCTGAGTCAGCAGGTCTCACGGCTTGGCCGCAGACTCTTGGACGCAATTCCTCTCGCTCCCGCGGTGCCCTTCTCCTTGAGCTCCTTATAGTCATTTCTATTCTCGCAGTCATCCTTTCCATCGGATCGCAGGCGGTGTATGTGAGTATGCAAAGCGGAAAAACTTCTAGCGAGAGCGACACCGCGATGGGTCTTGCAAGCGAGGCGCTGGAGCAGGCTCGCGCTGTTGCGGATGAAAAATGGCAAAATATTTATAATCTTACCAAAGGTTCGCAGTATCACTTTACTCAGTCCGGCACCAAGTGGGCCACATCCACTGGAAGCGAGCTCATCGCGCTAAATACTGGAAGTTTTACGAGGTATGTTACAATAGAAAACGTATGTCGCGACACAACACCGACATCACGCTTGATTACTGGTATCACTGATACAAATGGCACCGCAACCACTTGCACCGCAAGCACAGGCGCGTTTGATCCTTCTACACAAAAAGTCACCGCGACAGTCTCGTGGAGCGGAAACGGGAGCCCTGTGACGGTGAGTGACTATTTCTTGCGATGGAGGAACAAGGTATGCCCGCAAGCTAGCTGGACAGGTGGAGTATCTAGCGGAGTAAAAGGTTGCCCAGACACCACATATATTTTAAAAGACGAGATGATAGATGACACAGGCGGAACACTTAAGATAATTTAAAAAGACGGCACAATGATAACCTCAAAATCACTTCACCATTCAAATGTTGCGCTTCTCTTTGATGAGAAGTCTTTTGCTATTCCAGAGAGCGCGGACTTGGTTGCTCTCTACAGAGGCGAGGACGCAAAAGGCGCTCGCCTCGTAGACGATACAGTTCTTCGCGCAAAAGTGCTCACACTCCCAGCAATAAAAACTCGCATTACGGTTGAGTACCCGCGCGTGCGCATTGATGACGAGTCAATGTCCGAGCTAGACAAGTCTCGCCTTGCAAAAGACGCTCGTCACGCATACGACACGCTTTTCAAAAAGCATCCTCTTACAGCGTGGGGTATAAATATGGATATTTATTTTCGCACGCAAAACCTCATCCAGCTCAAGGAGCTTTTTTTGCCATATTTTTCGGAAGAGGCGCTCGTTGGAGCAGATATTCTAGATACGGGCATTCAGTTCACTATAAAAAAGAAAAAAGTGGTGGAGGTTTGGTTCCTAAAGGTTACTGGTCCGCTAGAGGTCGCAGTGCATATTAACCGCCATTTCAAAGATGTGGATTTCCCAGATGAAAAAGGGCTTCAAGAAGAGTTAATGAAGTGCTATAATGAAACAGACAAGATGATGGAGCATTTTATGTTTTCATAATCTCTGAAAAAAACTTTTTATGTCATTTTCTTCAAACGGCGTTACCTTCAACCGAACAAAATGGATACGAAATCGTATTTTTAGACTTTTCTTTCGCGGTGCAGAGGGGGTTCTTTCAGTCCTTCTCGCTATTTCAATGGCGGGCCCAATGATCTTCCCTCAAGATGCACACGCGGCAGGTGTCGCAAAACCACTTTCATACCAAGGGCGTCTAACAAATGGAACTGGCGACCCTTACTCGGGAACCTATTGTATGCGTTTCTCTGTCTGGGATGTTGGAACTGGTGGTACCGCAAACCCAAATCAATTATGGCCACTTGCATATGCTACACCCTACACAAAGACAATTACTGCTACCAATGGGGTATTTGATACTTTGATTGGGACCGCATTGGGTGGTGATGACGATTTAAGCACTTTTGATTTTTCGAGCAATGATACTACATATTTAAGTGTTGATGTATATAATGTCGTTGGCGCCTCATGTACGGGTGGGGCGTGGGAGTCTTTAACTCCACGCCAGCGTTTAGGCGCGGTGGCGTACGCGCGAGTGGCGGCGGATGTATACGGTATAGCTTTGCGCACATCACCCACAAAAGTACAAATTGGTGGAGGTGGTGGGCAAGCGACACCGATTTGGGCGAGATTTGATAATCAAAACACTGGAGTAATGATTGGCGCCACTTGTCCGAGTGGGTCAGTGATGGGTGATATGTGGTACAACTCTGCTGGTACAAGAGCGCTCTTTTGCGGTTCTGGCACTACGATTGTGGCACTCGACAACATTTCGGATTTTGCAGGTATAAAGGAAAGTGCGGCGGGAACAACAGTAAACGCAGGGTCGATTGTCCTTTCAAATGCTGGGGGCATTTCGATAAGTCAATCAACGGCAACCCTTGCCACAAATCAAACTAATCAGAGGATTGGAACATTTGGTTTTTCGAATCTCAATGCAGCCGGAATGGGTACAGGAGGTAATTCTCTTGGTACAAATGGCACAGCAACAGGCACTGTCTTTTTTGCGGGAGGCAACAACATCACACTTTCTCAAGCCACAGGCGCAGGAGCGCGTACCATCACTATCATTGGTCCGGCGGCAGGCGGTGGCGCCGCCCTCCAGGGTTCCGGCACATACTCTCAAAATACCGGTACAGTGCAGTTTGGCAACAGCAACGGCATCACATTTGGCTTGAGCAATAACGGCACAATGACCGCTTCACACAATGGTTTGACGGTACAGTCCGCTCAACCCGTCGCTATCTCGGGGAGCAATGGTAGTTTCCTTTTTTCAACAGTATCTTTTGGTAATTTGAATGGACTTAGTTTCTACACTTCCAACGGTTCAATCGTTGGTTCCTACACGGCTGGCGCTGGTGGTGGTTTTGGTTCGTTTAGTGCCGGAACGCAAAATGTTACAGGTGGAACGCTGATTTTTGACAATGCTAACGGTGTTAGTTTTGGACTAAACAGTAATGCAAACGGTTCTCACACCATCACTGCTTCTGTAGCCGCTGCTGGTGGCGCAGCCCCAACCCTTACCTATTGGGACAATATGCCATGGGGCGCTACAAACAACGGCGGTGTCGGCGGTATGGCCTTTACTGGTTCTCATCGTTCACTTTTTGTGACACCACTCAACGAATATTTCAGACCTTTCTTTGGTGATATGACCGCAAATACTGCCTACATCAACCTTTCACAGTCTGGCTCTACCGCCACAATGAGTATTGCGTTTACGAGCAATTTTTACCTAGGTATTTATACGCTCAATGGTTCAACATTAAGTTTGATTAATTCCGTGAATGCCTCATTTGCAAAAAACCCAGCGGCTACCAACAACTCCACTGCGTTTGTTGGCCAGCGCTTCCTCTCCATTCATTCCTCGCAGTGGTCCTCACAGCCAGTGTTTAAAAATGGCAGTCAGTATTATTTGGGATATTTTTGGTCGTCAGCTGGGGCTCTTAATCAAACCAACTCTCTACTAGGATACTACAAGTACTCAAGCTTACAGAGATTTGGCACGATTGGTACAAGTGGTACGGCAACAAGCCAAGGATGGGGACCATTTTATGGCATTTACACGGCTACAACCGGCGCATTTCCAGCTGCCATCTCCAGCAACCAGCTCAACAAAGTAAATGCAAATGCCGGTTTTACACCACATGTGATTTTTAACAACGCAATAAGCACATTCTAATAACTTCTATGTCAAAAAAAAATATAACAATCGTTATTTCCATTGTGACTATTATAGTGATTTTTGTTATTTTCAAGTCCTATTATCGCCCAGGATGGGAAGTGTTAAAGATTGCTCGCGATGGGGAAATGAATGGACAAACCGTGCAGACCGTAGTTGCTGAGCGAGCAGTTATGGATTTTCAGTTTTCACCAGTTATGAATGGACTCACTACATTTATTGCTGATTTACCGGCGAGCGCCAACGTCCTTTCTTTACATGTAAAACTCGGAGAGGTTTTTGAAGGAAAAGATGACGCAACGCCTGGATTGCAGGTTCTTATTCAAAATGATGATGGTACAGCGTGTGCTATGGATATTAATAATGTTGCGAACGAAATCCAGCTTCTCTCTATGGGAAAACTTTGTGCGATTGGACAAAAAGCCAAGCTTTTGATACGAGATTCCTCAGCAATGAGCTCATTTAGTAATGGCAACATTACCGTGCTACTTTCATTCGTTACTTTTTAGGTGTATACTGCAACCGCAAAGATATAAATATATGGTAAATCCACAAATTGTCGTACCAGATTATCGAGGGTTTCATAATCAAAATCCCGAGGAAACAAACAGTCGTCTTGAAAAGGCAAAGTCGTACCGCGACCTGTCTACTATTATTATTTGCCCAACCCGAGGGGTAATTCCAGCAAAAGTAGTGCAGAGCTGGATGGGGCTCATGCGTCCGATGAACCAAAAAGTTATCGGCCCGCTTTTTGCCATAGGCATGGAAGTGGGGGAGGCGTACAACAGTATGATAGAAATGATTTTGCAGAATCCTGAGCTCAGCAAGTGGAAATATATTTTGACTATTGAAGAAGACAATATGCCACCGCCAGACGGGCTTCTGAAACTTTATGAACACATGGATGACTATGATGTCGTGGGCGGGCTCTACTGGACAAAAGGCGAGGGCGGACAGCCGATGATTTATGGTGACCCAAAAGTGACACCGCTCAACTTCATTCCACAGATGCCTACCGTAGACGGCATACAGCCAGCAAACGGGCTTGGCATGGGGTTTCATCTGTTCAAGCTCGATATGTTCAAGGACGAGAAAATTCAGAAGCCGTGGTTCAGAACAGTGCAGGAGTTTACACCCAACGCTGGAGTCAAAATGTATACGCAAGATTTGTATTTCTATGAGAATGCCGGCAAAGCGGGGTACAAATTTGCGTGTGATACTAGGGTGAAAGTTGGACATTATGATTTTGCTAATGATATTGTGTGGTAGAGCAAAGAATTATTAATTTCGAATTTTAAATTTCGAATAAATTTTGAATGACTAAAAATTACGATCTTGAAGAAAGAACTGCTAAATTTGGGGAGTCTATCATTGTATTTTGTGGAAGCATAAAACAAAATGTAATTACAAAACCACTCATAAGTCAGCTTGTGCGCTCTGGAACAAGCGTAGGAGCGAATTATATGGAAGCAAACGGAGCAAGCTCAAAAAAAGATTTTAGAAATAAGATTTATATTTGCAAAAAGGAGGCACAAGAGACTAAGCATTGGCTAAGAATGATATCAGTGTGCGAATTAGACAAAAAGGATGAGGCGCGAAAATTATGGAGAGAGTGCCAAGAGTTCACATTGATTTTTGGTAAAATAGTTTCGTCATTAAAAAATGAAAATTGATTCAAAATTGGAAATTAGAAATTTAAAATTAGCGTACGCTGTCCAATGTGTGTCCCGAAGTAGGGCGCTACAGATTCTAGAAACTTTGTGATACAATCTAACCTATGAAACTTGATTTAGCTTGCGGACAAAATAAACAACCTGGTTTCAAGGGGGCTGACATAGCGCCAGGACCTGGAGTGGATTTTGTCGTGAACCTTGAAGAATATCCATGGAAGGAATTTCAAGATGACTCCATAGAGGAGATTTACGCAAGCCACTATGTGGAGCATGTAGGAGACTTAATGAAGTTTATGGACGAGGTTTGGCGTATCTCCATAGATGGGGCAAAAGTAACCTTTGTAGCGCCTTACTACACTTCTATCCGCTGTTGGCAGGACCCGACACACAAGCGAGCTATTTCCGAGGCGACCTGGATGTATTTTAACCGTGAATGGCGCAAAATGAACAAGCTTGACCACTATCCTCTTAAATGTAATTTTGAGGTTACAAATATGGTGGTGTTCTTCAACCCGCCATGGGACAAAAAGTCCGAGGAGGCGCGACAGTTTGCTCAACAGCATTATTTCAATGTAGTATCTGATATTATGGTGGAATTGAAGGTTGTGAAGTGATAGAATATATCTATGGTAACTAAAGTAGAAAATGAAGATGTTCCAGAGGTGAAGGACGAGGATACTCGGATGCATTTTAGGGATTATCTTAGAATGACGGAGATAGTCGCGGTGATGATTCTTGTTGTTGTAGTTGTTGTGGGAGTTGCATTTCGCGGTGGCGCGCCTGTAACGGTAAATACTGACGCACTCAAAGTCACAGACACCGTTTCAACAAGCACCAAGGCTCTTCCAAGAATCATAGAGACAGAGAGTTTTGTCGTCGCCGATATGGGCAAGGTGGAAGGAAGCGCAAAGGAAAACATTACAACCGCTGACACAAAGATATTTACCGCTCCGGAAAATTTCAAATCATTTTCATACGACGCTACGCTTGGTAAAAAGATTGCCCTTGCTGGCACTTGTAGAGATGCATATTACGCGTTCCTGATTTTCAAGGGCGCGGACGATTATCGCAAGGACCCCACGCGAGCGTACTACAATACCGCATATCCATGCCCAGCAAACAGAATTATCGCGCTTGAGCTAAACCTAAAGGACATAAATCTTCCTTCAGGAAGCTACTATCTGTTCCTCGCAGATCAGGGAAACACTGGGAGTTGGTACAACCCGCGGTAACGGGTAGAAAATAGAAAGTAGTAAATAGAAAGTAGAAGCATGAGCCAGACAAAATCATTCAGGGATTTAATTGTGTGGCGTAAGTCGCGTGATTTGGCTGTTTTGGTATACACACTGACCGATAACTATCCCAAATCTGAAATATATGGCTTAACGAGCCAAATGCGTCGCGCAGTAATTTCTATTTCTTCTAATATTGCCGAAAGTTATCATCGATTTCATAAAAAAGAAAAAGACCAATTTTTAGCATTTGCTTTTGGTTCTGGGGCAGAACTGGAAAGTCAGATTGAGGTCTCAAAGATGTTGTTTCCAGATTTGAATTATGTAGAAAGTGAGGTATTATTAACAGAGGTGATGAAAATTCTTAACAGTTTTCTAAAAAATCGCTGATTCCATTTACTATTTTCTAATTTCTATATTCTACCCAATATGCGCATAAAAATTATTCTTACATTCGTTGTTACTCTTATCGTCATTATTTCTGGATCATTCTTTTTTGTAAAAGGAGGGCTCTCCTCAATTGGCGTTGGAAAAGCAACATCGTGGTACGCCGTTCATTTGAACAACGGACAGGTGTATTTTGGTCATATTGCGCGAATCTCTGATGACACGATTACGATTAGCGACACGCGATACCTAGAAACATTTGAGGCAGGGGACAGCGCTGTTTCAGAGAGTAAAAATTTTGCGATACAACAGGCGCCAAAGCAGATATACAGCCTCGTAAGACGCGGAGACGAAAAGTCGCTTGCGACGGATCACACGCTTCACATCAACCGCTCCGCTGTTCTCTTTTGGGAAAAACTTTCTGCTGATTCTGACATAGTGTCATCTATCAATGCAGTAGCGGGACAGAAATCAGAAAATAGTAAGTAGAAGCTAGAAAGTAGCAAGCAGGAGGTGTTGAGACAGAACTATGAAAAATAAAAAGATTATAATCTCGGTCCCAGTCTTTCTTTCTCTGCTACTTGCTACTTGCTATTTGCTACCTACTGCGCGCGCCTTTGAGGCGACCTCCACTTCTTTTGAAATTCACGCGGGGGACATCGAGAGTGTGGTTGCATCATCAACCTCTGCGACATTCAGATTGCACAATGCGGGAGGACAAAACGCGACAGCGTCTTCCTCTTTGACGACCACATCTATTTCTTCGGGCATTTTGTATTGGCTGTACGGTTTTTTTAATGCTCGCTATGATCAAATCCATTACCGATGGCGAGATGACGATGGTTCTGAAGTGACGGCAACATTCCCAGTTAATCAGGATACACAGCACGTCAGTTTCCCAAAGGACACTAAAAAGCGCCTTCGTTTTGAAGTTTCTAACGAAGGCGCTTCAAGAGGATCTGCTCCTGTTTTTACTCTAGAGGTTGCTCAAACTGCTACTTGTTCAGGTGGAACATACACTGCGGTACCTAACACATATGGTTCAGCGTGGGTAATTGCCACTTCTACAAATATTACTGATGGGGAGGTAACAACAAATGTCGCATCCGGACTCACTGATGAAAATGCAACTTTTGTCGATGGACAGGCAAAGGATACAGGAAACACAACGACTGCGATTACTTTGAACTCAAATAATTTTACTGAGATAGAGTACGGTGTGCTTGCTACAAGTGTGGCTACAAATGGGGCTACTTATTGTTTTCGACTTACCAATAGTGGCTCAACAACAGGTTTTGTATATACCCAATATGCAAAAGCTGTTATTGCGAGTGGGCTCGCTGTAACGGGGTCTCTTGAATCCGCTGTATTTGAAACAACATCAACAGCAGGACATGGCCCTGCGTACAATTCCATTATGTGGAAGGGTAGCACAGAGGGCACAGGCAAGGTGCGATTCCAGCTAACGACTTCGGATTGTACGAATGGGAAGACAAATTATCCCGACTGCAATGACGCGGGAGTGTGGACCTTTTATGGAAGCAATGACGGAGGCACGACATGCGACTCGGGGTCTTATTACGACACCCTTACTTCAGGCGCAGGCGGTGGTCCCGGCAAACCAGTTGAAATATCCTGTGCGCCGGCATATCACAACAATCAGCGTTACTTCCGCTACAAAATACAGATTTGTTCTTCCAATTGCTCAGATAGCGGAGTTACAAGTCCTATTGTGGAAGACGTTGTAGTAAACTGGTCGCCATAAGGGGTAAAATCTAGAAAATGGAAAATAGAATTAAAAACTCAAAATTTAAACATAGAAATTCTGGCATAAGTTTACTGGAGCTTTTGATTTACATTGCCTTGCTGTCGGGGCTGATGGTAATCGTTTCTGACGCGTTTATAATGCTTTCAAAAGGTCGTGGTCAGGCAGAGGCGAGAAGCGAGATAAACTCTGCGATTCGCTTTGCAGGTGAGCTCATAAAGCAGGATGTCAAAAATGCCACTGCCGTCTCTGCTCCAGCTCTTGGTACTCCAGGAAGCACTCTCTCGCTTACTGTGTCAGGGGTCACGGTTCTTTATGATATGTCGGGAGGCGTACTACGCCGTACAGTAAATGCTGTAGTTGAACCAGTGACTGGGAGCGCGGTTTCTGTTGATGTGCCTACATTTACACGCATTGAAAATAAAAACGCAATATCCGGTGTGCTAAACGCCACCACAACAGCAATCCAGGTTGTTATGACAATGCGTTATAATGCGGTGAGCGGGGACTGGACATACGAAGACTCCCTTCGCACAACGATAACATTTAGGTAGGAGGAACAATTGACATGAAACAATTAACAATTAACAAGATTCTTAATAAATATTATTCAAATTATAAGCACCTTTTCGCTACGCGAAAAGGTGCTGTCAAAGGTCAATTGTCAAAGGTCAATTGTTCTTCCCGTGGTGTCGCAACTCTTCCAACTGTTATGCTTCTTGGCGTGATGGCGCTCGTGGTTGCTGTGAGTATTACCACGCTTTCATTTACGGAACTTTTTATATCACAGGGTAGCACCCAGTCCTCGCGCGCGCATTTTTACGCAGAGTCCGGCGCTCGAGACGCACTTATAAAAATCGCCCGCAACAAAAATTATTCATATACAACAGGGGACGGATACACAATTGATTTTAGTACAAACGGATGCAGTCTCTCAAACGACTGCGCCAAGGTGCTTGTCTCAACAGGCACAGGCGCCACAGGCGACCCAAAGATAATCACCTCAAGAGGCATAATGAAATCAAGCGCGCGCACACTTCAGGTGAGCGTGATACTAGACGGTGGCACTGTCACAAACGGTGAAATCACCTCTGCAACCTGGAGCGAAGCCACCAACTAGAGCAACTAAAACCTTCAGCTTAGTTATCGATTATATATAGTTAACTAATCACTAATTAAGAATAAGGTAGCGGTCGCTACCTTATTCTTAATTATGAAATTGTGTGATAAACTTAACTTATGCCTGGAGCAGAAGAAAAGATAAGGAAACAGATTCGGAATTCAAAGATCCAAAAAGCGGTTCTAAGTTCTCTCTATCTTGCTGGAATCTTGACCGTTGCAGCTGTTGCGCCCAATGTGCTTTCTTTACTAAAGCATCTTGACCCAGATAAAAAAAGAAAGTCGTCTCAAAAATATAGCATTAACACTGCAATCAAAAGGTTATCAGATAAGGGTTTAGTTATGTGGAAAAAAAATGAGGAAGGCACTTTCCTGAGGTTAACAAAACAAGGAGAGAAAACCATAGAATTTCTTGAGAAAAGGGAATTTAAATTCGATACTCCAAAAAAATGGGATAAAAAATGGAGAATTGTGATTTTTGATATACGTGAAAAACGGAAAGGCACTCGAGAGAAATTTCGAAAAATACTAATGCAAGTTGGATTTATAAAATTACAGAACAGCGTATGGGTGTATCCATACCCATGTGAGGAGTTGGTTACTTTTCTAAAGGCAGACTTTAAAATAGGGAAGGAGATTCTGTATATCATTGCGGACTCTATTGAGAATGATCGTTGGGTAAAAAAATATTTTGAACTATAGATTTATTAGCGACGTAGACGGGTCAGCAGAGCCGCGTCTTGGACGAAGACAAAAAAGAAAGTAATCTTTTTCATTCCCAAGCCGAGGAGCTAATATATGAGTACATATATTAGCGGCACTCGGACGCT
>JBAQCU010000049.1:0-1609 GCA_049294435.1 Minisyncoccia bacterium | reverse complement strand
GGGTCTGGTTACCGTCCGTGACGCTCGGTATGCTGTTGCTGGTTCTCAGGATCGGGCTGTGGCAGCGGCGGGCAGCAACAATAAACAAACAGGAAACACGATAATGACCATCGATAAACCTCTCATTTTGTTCAAGCTTGCTGTCGCCATCGTCTTCGCCGCCATGGCGCTGCTCGGGGGATGCGTTACTAGCGAGGCCATAATCGCCACGAAGCAGGATGGACAGGTCATTTCAGAGCTTGAGCAAACAGGCAGATATGCAGACTTGATCAAGGTGGTCCAAGGAAGGCTGGCCAGAGGCCAACGCGCGAATATGGACCTGCTTGGGCCGTTGTGCATTGCTTACGGTCAACTCAAGCAGTACGCCAACCTTTTTGATTGTCTGGACAAGATCGAGGTCTTGATACGTCAAGGCGATACGAAGATAAATCCGGACTTGGCAGCTAAGTCGGCATTACAATATTTCACACCATCGGATGCAAAACCATTGCCGGGAACACTTCGAGCCGAGGCATTTATGGAGCTCGGTCAGTATGAAAAAGCCATCGCTGCGGCAACGGCGGCGATGGCAACAACTGACCCCGGGATGGGCGGGGTTGCTGATCTCTGGCCTCCTTTCAAATATAGGTTATTTAATCTTGTAACGCTTAGTATATCGGCGGTCCACTCGGGCGATCGGGAACTTGCGCTGCGTTATATCAAGGAACTGGAAGATGTTTCGTTGCCGATTTTTATCGCGCGAAGATATTGGACCCCGCTTAAGCGTAATAGCTTGGCTCGCGCCTACATGGCCATCGGTGACTACAAGAAAGCGCTAGGTAACCTTGATGAAGGATCTACTAAAAGTATATATAGTTTGAATGACGAGATGAATTCCATCAGTGCAGGCGAAAGTATGGGAAATTCCCGAGAAATCCCCCGCCTGTTGATGCTCAGCAAGGCGTTGGCCGAGACCGGCAAGCGTGCCGAAGCAAAAACTACGCTCGATGGCCTTCTGTCGTTCCGGCGGCTCAACGATTTCGGCGAGATTCACTGGCTCACCCTCTTCGAACGCGGCCGCATCGCCGAGAATGAAAATCAGCGTGCTCAGGCTGCCGACTTTTACCGCAAAGCCGTCGACATTATCGAGCGGCAACGCTCCACCATCAACACCGAAGCCAGCAAGATCGGCTTCGTCGGCGACAAGCAGGCGGTCTATCAGCGCCTGATCACTGTCCTGTTCGCTGACGGCCAGTACGCCATCGCCTTTGAATACATCGAGCGCGCCAAGGCCCGAGCCCTCGTTGACATGCTCGCGTCGAAGCAGGACTTCGCCGTGCATGCCACCAATGCCTCTGAGGTGCGGACCCTGTTGGCACAAGCCAACACCGCGGAGATCAAGGGCCGGGCGCAGGATGCTTCACTGGAGACGACACGCCACCGCAACCTCGCGATTCAGACTAACCAGCAGTTGCAACAACAAGCCCCTGAGCTCGCTTCGCTCGTCTCCGTCACCCCGGTTACGGTTCAGGATATCCAGGGCCGTCTGCCGGCAAATGAGGTGCTGGTCGAGTACTACGCCTCCGGCAAGGAGCTGTACGCCTTCGTCCTCAGTAAATCCGGGTTACAA
>JBAQCU010000048.1:0-6843 GCA_049294435.1 Minisyncoccia bacterium | reverse complement strand
AGTCATGACTTGTTTTATATGACGGTTGGGGGAGCGCGAGGGTGTTTATGGTACAATGCCAACTATGTCATCCGACCTATCTAGTTACCCCGATCTCGTGCAGACGCTACTTCTAAAGAGGGGAATTTCAAACGCTGGAGATGCGGAGCAATTTTTGTATCCTGATTTTGATAGAGATGTGCGTGACCCATTTGGGATATTTAATATGGAAAAGGCGGTGAAGCGCATTTTGAAAGCCATTGATTCTAACGAGCGCATTGCGGTGTATGCGGACTACGATTGTGACGGGATTCCAGGAGCCACTATTTTCAATGACTTTCTTAAAAAGATTAAGTATGAAAACTTTGAGGTGTATATTCCACATAGAAATATCGAGGGGTATGGACTCAACAATAAGGCGCTAGGCCTCTTGGCTTCACGTGGGGCAACTGTCGTCATTACTATAGATTGCGGGATTGTAGATGTGGAAGAAGCAGACCATGCAAAAAAGCTTGGTATTGACCTCATAATTACCGACCACCACCTTCCTCAGGATATTTTGCCAAAGGCGTACACCGTCATAAACTCTAAGCAGGCAAGTGATACATATCACGACAACATGCTCTGCGGAGCGGGGGTTGCGTGGAAGTTAGTTTCAGCGCTACTCGCACGACGTGGAGAATCGTGGGGTGTACCAAAAGGTTGGGAGAAATGGCTCCTCGATATGGCAGGAATTTCGACTATTGCCGACATGGTTCCACTTAGGAATGAGAATCGAGCCATCGCGCAGTACGGGCTCATGGTGTTTCGAAAATCTCGTCGCCCAGGACTTCTCGCTCTTCTCGCAAAAATGGATATGGTGCAAGCAAATATCGTGGAAGACGATATTGGTTTTATGATAGGACCGCGTATCAATGCGGCGAGCCGAATGGGAAACCCAATGGATGCATTTCGACTACTCACCGCAGCGACACCAGAAGATGCAGAGGAGTATGCTGAAAAGTTGATGCATCTTAACGACGCGCGAAAGGGTCTCGTTGCGAGTATGGTAAAAGAAGCACACAAGCATCTGGATGTGCGAGTGATTAGAGATATTATCGTCATCGGAAATCCGTTGTGGAAGCCTGGGCTCGTGGGGCTAGTTGCATCAAACTTGGTAGAAAAATATGAGCGTACTGTTTTTGTGTGGGGACGCACCGAGGGAGGGGAGATTAAAGGATCGTGCCGTTCTGATGGCACAGTGAATGTGGTAGAGATGATGACCACCGTGCGCGAGGGTGTGTTTATTGATGTGGGTGGTCACGAGGAGGCAGGAGGTTTTTCAGTTTCAAATGAATCAATCCACACACTTGAAGACGAGCTCGTGAAAGTGTATCAAGCGGTGCGAAAAGAAAAGGAAGAAGAGGAGATGAGTGTGGACACTGCGCTCTCACTATCCGAAGTGAATTGGGTGAACTGGAAACAAATAGAAAAGTTTGCGCCGTTTGGAATGGCGAATCCGAAACCTGTTTTCCTTTTTGAAAAAGTAAAACTCGCCGAGGCGCGATACTTTGGTAAAGAGAAAACACATCTTGAGCTTTCGTTTGAAAATTCAGCAGTGAAAGCAATTTTATTTTTTGCCAAGGACGAAAAGCATGAAAAATATAAAGCACTTACGGCGGGAGACATAATTGACCTTGTTGCAACAATGGAAGTTAATACGTTTCGCAATAAAAGAGAACTTCGTTTGAGAATTGTTAATGTTATTAAAAAAGCGTAATATAAAAAAATGAAATCTCCC
Organism: Minisyncoccia bacterium; assembly: GCA_049294435.1. Lineage (GTDB taxonomy): Bacteria > Patescibacteriota > Minisyncoccia > Phycocordibacterales > UBA1550 > UBA1550. The sequence goes on along the minus strand of JBAQCU010000048.1, from coordinate 5,084 downwards.
GACATAATTATTTACACAGATGGCTCTTCACGTGGAAACCCTGGTCCTGGAGGATGGGGGGCCATTATCGCGTACGATAATGGCGAGTCAAAAGTTGAAGGTCAAAAGTCAAAAGTCATCGAAATCGGTGCGGGGGACAGACACACTACAAATAATAAAATGGAGCTAACTGCTGCGATAAGGTCGCTTGAGTTTGTTCGTGATTTAGGGAATGAATACACTATAGATATGCACGTGGACTCGCAGTATGTGATTAACGGTATCACAAAGTGGGTCGCTGGGTGGGAGAAAAATGGTTGGATAAATAGTAAAAAAGAAGAAGTCCTCAATCGTGATTTGTGGGAGCCTCTGGCTCGCGTAGTCGCAGATTTACAAATGAGTGGATGCAAAATTTTTTGGAACTACACACCCGGACATGCTGGGATAGAGGGGAATGATCGCGCGGATGTCATCGCGACAATGTTTGCAGATGATGATATTCCGAAACTTTTTAATGGAGAGCGAAGCGAGTATGAAGTTGACCTTGTTCCGCATGCGGGTGACCCAAAACTTTTGGCAGGCAAAAAATTGAAATCAAAATCAAAGAGCGGGGTGAAGGCGTATTCATATTTGAGTTTTCTGAATGGTAAACTGGAGAAGCATTCCACGTGGGAAGCTTGTGAAAAAAGGGTGAAAGGCGCGAGAGGCGCAAAGTTTAAAAAAACAGTAAGTGCGGAGGACGAGCGAGCGATTATGGAAGAGTGGGGGAAATAAGACAATGCGCGCGGAATATTTTTTTGGGTTCGTAATCAGTTTCATTCTTGGTGTCGCGCTAGAAAGTTTTTTGAATTTTGGGTACTCGTTTGCAATATTGTGCGCGTTGTTGTCTGTGTTTGTGCTACTTACACCGCGCGTGATGTCGCAGTCAATAAGTGTTGTTTTTGTTTCACTCATCCTATTAGGAAGTGCTCTTGGAATTTTTCGCGTGGATGTTTCTCAAGCAAACACATTGGCGCATACGTTAGACAGCATTGCTGGGAAGACTGTAAAAATTGGTGGAGTGATTATTGACGAGCCTGATGTCCGAGAAGAATACACAAATGTTGTCCTTGAGATTAGAAATGCCACAGAGTCAATGGAGCTTCTTCTTGGGCGTGAAATAAAGCTTACAAGAATCCTTGCGAGGGTACCAGCGTACCCAGAATTAAAATATGGAGACCTAGTATCGATGGTAGGCAAAGTAACGATTCCTAAAAACTTTTCAAACGAAGACAATATGAAGGCGTTTGACTATATGTCCTATCTCGCAAAGGACAGAATATTTTATCAAATGTATTTTCCAGATGTGACAGTAGTTTCGAGTGGCAATGGAAATATAATTCGTGAAAAACTTTTCACATTTAAATACTGGCTCATAAAAAATATTTCACAAAGTATTCCAGAACCAGAGGCCTCACTCGCGAGCGGTATCACACTAGGTGCAAAGCAATCGCTTGGAGAGGATTTGATACAAAAATTTCGCGAGACGGGAGTCGCGCACATAGTTGTTCTCTCTGGGTACAACATAGCTGTAGTCGCTGGTATAATTTCTCGCTTAATTATGTTCATGCCGTTTTCGATACGCCTCGTCATGAGCGCGCTTGGCATCGTACTTTTTGCAGTAATGGTTGGCGGAGGCGCAACAGTAGTTCGCGCTACATTGATGGCGCTCGTGGTGATACTTGCGCGGATGCTTGGTCGCGAAGGGGACGCTCTTCGTGTGCTCGTGTTGGTCGGAGGGCTCATGGTCTTTGTAAACCCGATGATACTCCTTCATGACGTGTCGTTCCAACTCTCATTTTCTGCAACACTCGCGATTGTTGTTTTTGTTCCAGTAATTGAAAAATATTTTTCGTATATTTCAAATAGAATTTTTAAAGAAATTGTCGTCACAACTTTTGCAACGCAAATCTTTGTGCTCCCGCTTATTCTATATCATATGGGGAGTGTCTCACTTGTGGGATTCGTTGCAAATATTTTTATCTTACCGGTTATTCCAATGGCGATGCTCGTTGTCGCGCTAGTTGCTTCTTTTGCATGGGTGCCACTCGTCGGAAGTTTGTTCACGTTTGTTGCGTATGTGCTTCTTGCGTACATTGTTACTCTTGTAGAATTTTTTGCACATGTGCCGTTCGCGTCACTTCACGGTATTTCGTTTCCATTTTTCATATTAATTCTTTCGTACGTGATTTTATGCGTATTTATTTTTCAAGCTCGTTCACGATTGCGGGGCCATTGATGTAGCGATAAAAGAGAAGAATGACGACTGCCGCAACGATGACAAGAATGATTGCGTATCTACCAAACACGTCCGCTGATTTTCCAAAAAAGTATCCGATAGAAATTAATCCAAGCGCCCAGATGAATGAAGCTACGAACATAAGTGGAGCAAAAAGTGCTCGTGAAAATTTCCCGAGTCCGGCAGTAATAGGGACAAAAACTTTTATTGCTGGAAGAAGTTTTCCGATGAAAATAAACCACGCCCCTTTCTTTTTGAACGCGTGTTCAACTTTTGCTAGCTCACGCTCTGGAAAAAGTTTCATACGCGCGATAAATGTTCTGCCGTGCTTGCGCGCGAGTTCGTAGAGAATAATATTGCCGATTGTATTTCCGAATGCTCCAACAAGCGCGACGAGCGCAAACGCTAGGTTGCCCTGTGCAACAAAGTATCCTGCGATGATGTAGAGCACCTGACTAGAAGGAAAAGAAATCGCGCCGTTTGCAATCATTAAAACAAAAATCGCAAAATAACTTCCTCCCTGAATAAGCGCCTCAATCGTAGTGTCGTTCATGCTGTAATACTAGCACGACGAGATCTTTTCGCCCCTCACTGTCACGTAAAACAAGTCATGACTTGCTTTACGTGACAGTGAGGGGCTTCGTCGGTCGTGGTACTATATTTGTATTGTGAAAGGTTACTCGAGACAAACACTTCAGTACGCGACACTTGCAGTTTTTCTTTTTATAAATATTTTTATTTGGTCAGCTGTTGCGCGTGCGGATAGAGCTGGCGTGCTCACAGTCGCATTCCTAGATGTTGGACAAGGCGATGCAATATATATTGAAGCGCCAAATGGAAACCAAATGCTCGTTGACGGTGGACCACCGAGTGGCGCTGTTCTCCGCGCTCTTGGGAGCGTGATGCCGTTTTGGGATAGGTCGCTTGATGTGGTGCTTGCGACACATCCAGACCAAGATCATGTGGGCGGTTTGCCGTCAGTGCTCGCGAGGATGCGTATTGACAATGTCATTACAACCGAGAACACCTCTGACACAGGAGCGTACGCCGCATTTGAAAAAATGATTTATGAAAAGCACCCGACGCGTATTCTCGCTCGCGCAGGAAAGAAAATAATTTTGGACGAAGGAGTGGTGTTTGAGATTATATTTCCAAATATGAATACAGATGGATGGGAGACAAATACAGCATCAATCGTCGCACGACTTTCGTACGGTGATCAGTCTTTCATTTTCACAGGTGACTCGCCGATTTCGGTGGAGAAGTATTTAGTTGGTAAAAATGGCGGAGCTCTGCATTCCACCGTCCTCAAGCTCGGGCACCATGGCTCTAAAACTTCGAGCTCCCAAATATTTCTTTCCGCCGTAAATCCCGATTATGCCATCATCTCCGCTGGCCTCAATAATAAATACGGACACCCCCACAAAGAAGTCATCGACCTCCTCACCGAACTCAAAATTCCATCTATTAGTACAGCCGAACAAGGAACCGTTATTTTAAAAACAGATGGTACAAATATGCAAATAAACTGAACCCCAATATAGCTTGACAATACAGCTAATATTGTGCTATGCTTGTATTAGTTCTTTGAAGTTGCGAAAGACTCGTTTACCCGAACGCAGAGGGGTTTAACAGGAAAGGAAACTGACCATGAGTAACGTGCTCGGTATGAAAGATGTAAAAGGTGTCCTCGTCGACCTTCTTGAGAAGCTCGTCGGTGACGATTTCGAAACATGGCTCAAGGAAATCAAAAAGTTCCTACGCAAGGAACCTTGCTGGGTAGCAACAAGTCCGTTCCCTATCTGGAAAACCATTCGCCTTGGCACTGGTCTCAAAACAGCCGACGACTTCCGCGCAGCCATCGAGGACGCAGGAATGTCCATCGATGACTTGGGCAACGACATCCTCGGTAAGCCCGCTTTTACAGTGAGTTCCGAAGAAGTGGAAATTAATCTCGTTGTTGTTTCCAACATTGACCTTGGTTTTAAAGAAGGAGCAAAGCTGGAAGATACCTACGCGCGTGCTTTGAACCTCGGCTTAGAACTATGCCCGAATGAAGTTGGCCCGCAACTGCGCTTGCAGTACGCTGACCAACCGAACGGAGAATGGCTCCTCATTGCGATGGATCCAATCATCGACCAGCGTGGCAACCGTAAAATCTTCGGCGTGGAGAATTGCGGTGACGGCGAGAGGGACTTGCGCGGCGACTATGCCTATCCTGACCATGTCTGGGATGAGGGCACACGGTTTGTGTTCCGTCGTCGCAAGTAGGTACTTTTGTTCTAAGCTTCAGGCCCGCATTTATGCGGGCCTTTTTATATTGTGGGAATCTCAAGGCGCAAAAACTTAAACCCCCGCTATTCGAAGAATAGCGGGGGTTTAGATGATTTTTATTATACAAACTTGATTTCGAGGTGCTTTCCGACTTTCATGCACTTTGTGCAGATCTTTAGGCGTGAGCCATCAGCAAGAGGCGCCCACTGGAGATTTGGGTACTTTCGCTTGTTTCCCGTAGGGTTAAACTTGGTAGCGCGAACACGGTTAGAGTAGTGACCTACTATAATGGTTCCTTTTCCGCAGGTTGGACATGATTTTGCCATGATAGATTTTATTAACGATACGGAGTGAGTTCTATAAAATCATCATCCAGCTCCAGTTTTGGAATATCGATATTCCAAAAGCTCAAAACTGGAGCTGGGTCTATGAATTATGTCGCTTCACTCCTAATTCATTAGATGCTATCATATATCGTACATTATGCAAGCCCGAAGTCTTTTAGTTTAGCCCTGTCTTTGCGAGTACTCGAAGCAATCCATGGGCTCTAGAT
>JBAQCU010000047.1:0-1940 GCA_049294435.1 Minisyncoccia bacterium | reverse complement strand
GTGTAGTATTGACCGCATTTCATCAATGTGTTCCATCATTTTCCCTTGCCAATAACCAAACTCCTCTATATTCCACAACTCCATCAAAAGAAATTTTGATTAATAACTAATTTCAGCCATAGTTAGTTTCTGTTGAAAAAAGAAAAAAACTTTAAAAACAATCGTTTAACGGCAATATTTGTCTTCAAAAATAACGACGGATGTAGTAAAATAGGGGCTTGATCGTATTCAATAACCAAAATAAGGATTAAGCCGCCCATGAGAAAGCTTTATGAACCGCAGTTAAGCCTTGATTTTTTCGTGAAAGCAAAATCAAAAACCATTCAAGAACATGAGTTCAAATACGAAAGGATTTCCGGGATATTGGACGCCAATCCTATCCTATTGAAAATTGTCGGGAATAAATTCTCCTATGATGGGAAACTCAAAATTGGCCGAGAAGGGTATACCGTGGAACAGGCCCTTCGGTCCATTATCCTTCTGAGGCTTGAAGATTTCAGTTATCGGGACGCTTCTGTCAGGATTCATTTCGATTATTGTTTCCGGAAATTCTGCCGTTTGGGAGATCGCCCCATGATGTCTTTTAGCGAACTCAACAAATTGGACGCCAAAATTTGCCAGGAGACTTGGGGAAAAATCGCCCAAACTCTCAACCAATACGCGGTATCTGAATGCTTGATTGAAGGAGACAAACTTCGGGCGGACACCACTGTGGTTGAGTCTAATGTCCATTATCCAACAGACTCTCATCTTTTATGGGATGTTTATCGCTGTTCTTCTAAATTCATAAAAGCCGTGCGGAAATTTGCTCCCCATATAATAGGGGACATAAGAGCCCATCAAAAAACCTACAAGAAAATATATTTTCAAATAAACCGGGATGTCGGCAAAAAAAACAAGAAGGCCGAAATCAAGGATTTATACCGCAGGCTTATAAACGGAACAGATAAAATTCTCTTCTCTGCCTCCCATGTGGTAGAAGGGGTTAAAGAACAAATCGTCAAGAATTCTTTATCCGATGATTCCTTAAAGCTTCAAGTTATTTTATCCTGCTATGAGCCCAAAATGGAACCGGCCCAAAAAATAATCAATCAGGCCACCCGGCGGGTGATTCAAGGAGAACAAGTCCCCAACGATGAGAAAATATTCAGCCTTTTCGAGCCGCATACCGAACTTCTGAAACGTGGCAAAGCAGGAAAGCCCGTGGAGTTTGGCCACATGGCGCTACTCCAGCAGGTTGGAGGCGGCTATATTACCGGGAGCCAGATATTTTCCAAAAAGCCCAATGAAAATGATCTGGTGGATGGCATATTAAAAAATCATAAGAAGCTTTTTAATAAGCTCCCTGATGTATTTGCCACGGACAAAGGGTTTTACTCCAACATGGATAAAATCGAGTCCTTGGAGAAGAAAATAGATGTTGTCGCTATTGGCAAAAAGGGCCGCCTGACACCTGAACAAAAAGTAAGAGAGAGTTCTCTAAAGTTTAAAAAGGCTTGTTTTTTCAGAGCCGGAATCGAAGGAACCATTTCTGTTTTGAAAAGAGCGTTCAGCATGAAACGTTGTCTTAATAAGGGATTTGAAAGGTTTCGCTCTTTTGTATCGAGTGTGATATTTGTTCATAACTTGCGGATATTGTCCACGCTATAGTTCAAGGTAAGATGCGGTCAGATTACCTGCTCTATAGGGATAGCTGCGTTCAAAATAGGGCCATTGCGATAAAATATGAATTAAAATTTACCAGATTGAACAATTTGAAATGTTTTTTTGTGAAACCCGATTTTCAGGGGAGGGGCTCGCTCTAAAAACCTCCCTTTTTCAACAGAAACTAGCTATCTTGATCCTCTTCCTCGCCGGCCTTGCCGTCCCTCAGCCTTTTGATATAATTCAAATACCTGGCCCCTTCCTCAAAATCAGGGTCCACGGAAACACTCTTTTCC
>JBAQCU010000046.1:0-13496 GCA_049294435.1 Minisyncoccia bacterium | reverse complement strand
ACGAAACTACTTATAATTCTGTCTTTGCGAGCGCGAAGCGCGTGGCAATCCAGGATAAACACATAGATTGCCACGTCTGAGTACCGACTCGCAATGACAGAAATAGAGTTTCGTAATTCAAAGTATTCTATAGCGCCCAAGACGCGAATTTACTAATTCGTCTACCTAAAATGAAACGAACAAAATACACACCAAAGGACTTCGCGTGGGCAAGATGGACATCTGCTGATATTAAAAAAATTGCACCAAAACTTCTTGACGAGAAGAAGGCGCGCCTCGCTGTTATTAAAAAAATCCGTGAGAATGAGCGCACTTTTGAAAATACAGTATACGCTCTTGAAGCATCTGATTATGGCATTTCTGATACAATTTTAAAAATTGATCTTCTGCAAAATGTTTCCCCAGAGAAAACTATCCGCGACACCGCAAAACAGGCAATTGATACAATACAAAATAAACTAATTACTATTGAACGTGACCCAGCAATCTGGGAGGCGCTAAAAGCTTATGAAAGAGGAGCTTGGATTAAAGACAGGGGAACCCTCGATGACCCCAGTAAGAAACTTTTTCGGGAGATGTATCTCAACTACAAAAGAATGGGCTTTGATTTACCCCTTAAGACACAAAAACGTGTTGAGGAACTTTCTAAAAAATTAGCAAAAGCCTCAAATCAGTTTCGGCAAAATATTAACGCCTACAAAGATTACATACTTGTGACTGACGAAGAACTCATGGGTCTTCCTGATAGATACAAAGAAGGACTTTCGCGATCAAAGGATGGTAAATACAAGGTAACTCTTGCTTACCCTGATTACCATCCTTTTATAGAGCTTGCTCATAATGCGGCAAAAAGAAGAGAGATTGTAGAGAAGGCACTTCAAAAAGGTGGCACTAAAAATATGAAGGTCTTAGCGGAGATGCTTAAGCTTAGAATTGAACGCGCGCATATGCTTGGGTACAAAACTCACGCTGACTACAAGACAGAGCTTCGTATGGCAAAATCAGGCGACCGAGCACTCGCATTTGAAAACAATCTTCTTAAAAAAGTTGCGAGAGGCGCGAGCGAGGACATCTCTGCTCTTCGCAAAATTAAAAGTGAGATGACGAGAAACAAAAAAGCTGTCCTTAAATTTTATGATATCGCTTACTACGGACACGAACTCCAGAAGAAAAAATTTAATTGGGACAACGAGGAGGTTCGTTCTTACTTCCCTCTCGAGCGCGTTCTTCTGGGTACGTTCAAAATCTACTCAACTCTATTTGGTGTAAAATTTGAGAAAATTAAAGGCTATGACCTTTGGCATCCGGATGCGTCGCTATATACAGTCAGGACACTCAAGGGTGATGTGCTTTCATATTTTGCGCTTGACCTTTATCCTCGTGATGGCAAATATGGACACGCCTGCGTTAATGACGTAGTAAGTGGCAGAAAAACTTCGTTTTCCGGAAATGAGTACTTCACACCGTTTGGCACTATGCTCGCAAATTTCCCAAAACCAACAGCAAAAAATCCTTCTCTCTTGTCACATGGAGAAGTTGAGACCTTTCTTCATGAATTTGGACACATGGTACATCATTCACTTACAACAGCACGCTATGCTTCGCAGTCTGGATGCCACACTGCATGGGATTTTGTTGAGGCCCCTTCGCAGATGCTTGAACATTGGGCGTGGAACAAAAAATCACTAGCCCTTTTGTCGGCACACTACAAAACGGGGAAACCTTTTCCTCAAGCGCTTCTCACAAACCTTCTTGCAAGCAAAGAACACCTCCTACGATATGGTGTTCTTCGTCAGCTAATACAAGGCATACTTGATCTTACTCTTCACACAAAAAACAAACCTCCTGAACCAGCAAAACTCTACCGTGATCTTATTAAAAAATACACGGGAATCATTCTTCCAAAAGATGCAATCTTCCCAGCAGGCTTTGGCCACCTCGACAGCTACGATGCAGGCTACTACGTCTACCTCTGGTCCAACGTGTACGCTGCCGACATGTTCACCCGTTTTGAAAAAGAAGGCATTCTAAACAAAAAAACAGGGGCTGACTACAAGAAATGGATACTTGAAAAAGGTGGAAGTATGGAGGAAATTGATTTAGTAAAAGGCTTCCTCGGACGCGCGCCAAACAACAAAGCATTTCTGAAAGAAATAGGAGTAAAGTAACAAAATGAATAGCCATGCTACAATGTCGCCATGAAGCATGGTGACATTATTTTGCCTGAGACTCCGCTGGAATTAATTTTTCGTCTTACCACCCTGCAAAAGACTGCTTTGGGGAAATTAGGCATCTCCACCGCGGACAATCTTCTACGCTACTTCTCCGCACGCTACACGAGCATTGCGGAAATAAAACACATTGCTAATCTAATAAAAGGCGACACGGCAACCATTTATGGGTGTGTCGTTTCTTCAAAAACATCTAAAGGTTTCCGCACAAAAATCCCTATGACCGAAGCTGTTATTGAAGACGCAACAGGACGTATTAAATGTGTATGGTTTCATCAGGCATACATTGCAAAAATGCTAGTGCCAGAAATGATGGTGAAACTCTCAGGACATGTTGAGGAGCGAGCGGGGTCACTATACATCGCAAATCCCGAGCTCGTTCGTACGAACGAACTTCCTCTCGACGCAAGCGGTTCACTTTTTGAGAGTAACCAGGAAACACAATTTTACCCAGTGTATTCAGAAACAAAGGGTGTAACCTCGCGATTCATATATCACCATATTCAAAAACTTTTCAGTAAGGGCATTCTCAATCAAATTACAGACCCAATTCCAGAGGAAATTCTCAAGAAATACCACTTACCAACTCTTCGAACAGCGCTCGTGTGGATACACGCACCAAAAAATGAAAAGGACGCAGAGTCCGCTCGCAAGCGTTTTGCGTTTGAAGAAGTTTTTATGATTCAACTCGCGCGTCAACGTGAGCGCGCGCTCACAAAAGAACATAGTGGATTTATAATTGAACCAGAGAAGAGGGCTCTCGCGCGATTTAAGGAACACTTCCCTTTTTCACCAACCACATCGCAAACACGCGCGCTTGATGATATTTTTTCTGATTTTAAAAAAGGTGTCCCAATGGCGCGTCTACTTGAAGGGGGTGTTGGCTCTGGAAAAACATTTGTTGCAGCGACTTCTGCTTATGCTGTAGCAACAACCCCACCGCACGATAATAAATTTGGAAATCTTCAGGTTGCATATATGGCTCCAACTGAAATCCTTGCTGAGCAACATTTCAAAAGCTTTATAGAATATTTCAAGGACTTACCTATTGAAATCGGGCTCCTAACAGGAAGCACTTGTAAAAAGTTTCCATCCAAAACTGAGCCAAGTGGTGCGACAAAAATTTCTAAAGCGCAACTTCTCAAATGGGTATCCGAAGGCAAGCTCCCCATCCTCATCGGCACCCACGCGCTCATTCAAAAAAGCGTGCAGTTCAAAAATCTCGGGCTCGCCATTGTAGACGAGCAACACCGCTTCGGCACATTGCAACGTGGTAAGCTCGTGAAAAAAGATTTAGTGCTTCCGCACTTCCTCTCTATGACAGCAACACCAATTCCACGAACACTCGCTCTCACTATATATGGCAATCTAGACCTCACACTTCTTGACGAAATGCCTGCGGGACGTCTGCCTGTAAAAACAGAACTCGTCCTACCTACAACCCGAAAGAAAATGGAGGAACATATTCGCGCAGAAATAAATAATGGTCGCCAAGCATACATTATTTGTCCGCGGATAGACCTGCCAGACCCAGAGAAAGAGCTAGCACTTCAGGCAAAGTCAGTTATTGCTGAGGCTGAGCGTATAGCCGAAGATGTGTTCCCAGAGTTTGAGGTTGGAATTCTCCACGGAAAAATGAAACCATCTGAAAAGGAGTGGGTAATGGATGAATTTAAAAATGGAAAAATAAATATTCTAGTAGCAACATCTGTAATTGAAGTTGGTGTGAATGTACCAAACGCTACAATGATTATTATTGAGGGCGCAGAACGTTTTGGGCTTGCTCAACTCCACCAGCTTCGTGGGCGTGTTATACGCAGTAATCACCAAGCGCACTGCTATATTCTAACCGACAGCGCGAGCGAGATATCTCAAAAGCGACTCAAGGCGCTCACGAGCGCAAAAAACGGATTTGAACTCGCTGAACTTGACCTAACCCTCCGAGGATCTGGCGAACTCGGTGGCGGAAAGCAGTGGGGTATCTCCGACCTCGGAATGGAAGCAATTAAAAATATAAAAATGGTCGAGGCTGCCCGCACAGAAGCAACGCGAATCATAGGCGAAGACCCAGAACTTTTAAAATACCCATTACTTCGATACAATGTCGACAGGAATCATAGGGATATGCATTGGGAGTAGGCACTACAATTAATCCTTCGTATTTTTTCTGCCTTCAACTTCTGCTCCTAAATATTTTAGCCCCATAAGAATATAATTTAGTAATGTTACATTATCATAAATAACTGTGCATGTGCCATACCTAAAATATCCCTTATAAACAGCGCTGGACTGAGACGTCTCTTTGATATAGGACTTCCTAAATTGTCCTAGTGGGATACCTAACTTTTTAGACCACCAGGTTTTTGTTTTTTCAATATCCATATCTGAGTATAAATGCAATTTAACTCTCATGTCGGACTTTTTTACACCCAGGAGTTTTAGCCACCTAATAAAGAATATTAGCATCGTAGGGTTTGTATTAGTGAGTGCCGTAGTAGCGGCGGCAGTCTTTGACCCTTCTCCCCAATAAAGGAAGAAGCCTGCAATAAGCATATCTCTATTACTTAGTACGCCAATGTCTTGAGCGACCTTTTTGTAAGAAATCCGAAGCCTCTCCTCTTTCTTTGCAGCCATCGTATTTCTAAACCTTTCAATTCTTTTAGGATTGTTGCCCCGCAAAGCTTTTATTTTCTCCTCAGGAAGCGGGTACTCTCTTAGCCACATGCTCAATGTCCCTTTGCTGATTTTTATGTTTTCTTTTATTTGAGAATAGCTCATGCCTTGCATTCGAAGCTGAATGGCTTTTTGTTTTAAATCTTTTTGTGACATATTTAGAACATTAATCTGTATACTCATTATACACTTGTTTAGGAGCATTTGAAAATCCCATATTTTAGTATAAGATAGGTCTAATCCGCCCATAGCTCAGTTGGTTAGAGCACGTAGCTTATATCTACGCGGTCCCAGGTTCGAGTCCTGGTGGGCGGACAAAGAATTTAAATACCATATATCTCCGCGGTCCCAGGTTCTGAACTAGCAGGTTCACGTCTTGGACGCTAGTCCTGATGGGCGGACAATGTTTAGCAATTTCGACCGAGAGCTGTTATAATATGTACTCATATATCTCCGCAGTCCTTGATTCCTTAGCCCAAGGCTCGAGTCAGCTGATTCGCAAGTGGGTGGACCAAAAATGGAAAACAAAACATCACTCGGCGTAAAAATTTTGTTAACACTTCTCGCTCTCGGAGCAGTGGGCGGGCTTGGATTTTTAGGCTACCAAAATCATCAACTCAAACAAACAAAGCTCACTCTTGAGATTGAACTTACAAATACGAAACAAGATTTTGCGTCCACAACAGAAAAGCTGGGTAGAGACATTGAAACATTTAGAGATCTGCTCATAACAACGCAAGATGAAAAAGTTAATGCCGAGCAGGAAGCGCGACGACAGCAGGAATTATTAGATGGGATGACAAACACTCTTGGTCTATATCAAAAACTCGCAAACACCGACCGCGAACTTCTCGCAAAATACTCGAAGGTATACTTTTTAAATGAGCTCTATACTCCAAAACTCTCTATAGTAATCCCTACTTCTTACACACTTGAACCAGAAAAGGAAAAAATGATTTCTGCTGATGTTTGGCCATTTCTCAAAAAAATGCTAGATGACGCATCGGCAACAAGCACCGACTTGAAAATTATTTCTGCATTTCGCTCGTTTGACACACAGAGTACATTAAAGTCCGCGTACAAAATCACGTTTGGATCTGGCGCAAGCACATTTTCTGCCGACCAGGGCTATTCTGAACACCAACTCGGAACAACAGTAGACTTTTCTACATTAAAACTTGACCTTGATAACTCAAAGTTTGAAAAAACCCCTGCTTACGAATGGCTAACAGAAAATGGATATAAATATGGTTTCATTCTTTCGTATCCAAAAGGAAACTCTTACTACATCTTTGAACCGTGGCACTGGAGATTCGTTGGCAAAGGTCTCGCCTTGAGGCTCCATAACGAAAACAAAAACTTCTACGACCTATCCCAGCGCGACATAAACGAATATCTTCTTACTCTTTTCAATCAATAGTTACTGCTTAGAAAAGGAGCCGCGAGACGACCATCGTCCACACTATAATTGCTGAAAATGTGCACCAAAAGCACCATGCGCGAATAATACGCCACTGAAGATATATGAAATACGCAGACATAACCGTACCGCCCGTTAAAATTATATATTCGCCGATTATCATAGATTGAGAAGCACTACCAGAAAAAATAGACCACTCAACAACGGCAACCGTGGCGTAAAAAATGATGCCGAAAATTTCATTAGAAACACCAAATGTCTTACTGCGCGGGCTGTCCCAAACCTTTCCACAATCGTGACCAATAACACACACGGGATGGCGTTTCCTTCTGCGTTCATGGTTTAAATATAGCGATTCGGCGACACCTACGAGAGCTAAAACGAAAATAATAAGATGTACGTCCATAATTATATTGCTTCTTCTTTTTTCTTTTTTGGTATTATACCATTTGCTATAAGAATTTTCTCAAATTCTTCACGTTCAATTGACTCCTGAAGTACAAGTTCCTCCGCAATAGCATCAAGCGCCTTACGATGTGTCGTACATGCTTCACGCGCGCGCGCAAATGCGTCATTCATAATTTTTGAAACTTCTGCATCAATTTTCGCAGAGACATCCTCCGAGTAGTCACGACTGTCCACTCCTCGTCCTCCAAATAGCGCTCTTCCACCAAAACCTTCTAGCGCCACTGGTCCAAGTTTTTCCGACATACCATATTTTGTAACCATATCACGCGCAAGAGCAGTAGCTACTTGTAGGTCGTTTGAAGGCCCCGTAGTAATGTCTCCAAAAACCATTTCTTCTGCGACATATCCACCGAGTGACATTGCTATGTCATCAAAAAATTCTTTCCTTGACTGAAGGCGTGTCTCCTCGAGCGGAAGCTTTAGCGTGTATCCGCCAGCATTTCCACGCGCAATTATAGAAATCTTATGCACAGGGTCTGCATGAGGAAGCACTGATGCTACAAGCGCATGTCCTGCTTCGTGATATGCGGTGATTTTCTTTTCTTCTTTTGAAAGAATGTGGCTCTTGCGCTCAGGTCCAAGCATTACTTTTTCAATTGCGCGAATGAGGTCGTACTGCGCGACAGTCTTTCTGTCTTCGCGTGCTGCCAAGATTGCGCCTTCGTTCATAAGTGACGCCAAATCTGCGCCGGAAAATCCCGGCGTGCGCTCTGCAACCACTTTCAAATTTACATCCTCCGCGAGTGGTTTCTTGCGCGCGTGAATGTTCAAAATTTCTTCGCGACCTTCACGGTCTGGGAGGTCAAGAGTAACGCGTCTGTCGAAACGACCAGGGCGCAAAAGAGCAGGGTCAAGCACGTCTGGCCTATTTGTTGCCGCCATCACGATTACTTTTTCCGATGGCTCAAAACCGTCCATCTCCACCAAAATCTGGTTGAGTGTTTGCTCGCGCTCGTCGTTTCCCCCGCCCACACCGCCACCGCGCACGCGCCCGACTGCATCAATCTCATCCACAAAAATAATTGCGGGGGCCGCTTTCTTTGCCATTTTGAAAAGGTCGCGCACGCGCGATGCGCCGACGCCGACAAACATCTCAACAAACTCAGAGCCAGATAAATGAAAAAACGGAACAGCTGCCTCGCCTGCCACCGCGCGAGCGAGAAGTGTATTGTGATTTATGATGCCGTTTGCGACAAAGTTATGCGTGTGCGGAACGGTGAGGTCATACACCTGCTTCATCGACTGTTCAATTTGTTTTACTTGCGTAAAGAAAAACTGCCCGCTTGAAAGGCGTTTGAGGTGAGCAATCTCAGGCGTACCGCGTACCTGAGGTGCAATGTGCATCACTCCGTCCAAAAATCTATTCATTCCAACAATGGATGGCGACCGCTCCGCGTTGATATACCTCTTTGTATTTTTATAAAGCGACTCGCCATAAAAAGCGCGATCAAGCGTAAGTGCTGTTGTAGCGACCGCGTGTTTCCATACCGTTTGTATGGCACCGCTTTGATGGGGGACATAGTTTACATTCGTATTGCGCTGGCGCGCGCAGGTCTCCTCAAGCACTTTCTGTTTTCTTTTTATCGTAAAGCCGACTTCTCTTTGAAATTGCTCAACAAAATCCCCGTAAATAGCAAGGTAAAATTGATTTTTCCCATTATATTTCTTTTTACGACTGTACGAGCGCGCGACAATGCCAACATTCAAAAGCATCATCTGAATATCGGCAATGAGTGACTCGCTTGCGCTTGAAATGTTAACATTTCCTCTCTTCTCCGCGCACCCATCGGTGTCGAACAAACCGCGCAAATACGCTGTCACATACTCCTTCGGCGCCATACGGATCCATTCGGGAATACGCTTCCCTTCCGCATATGTTTCCGAAAGGCCCCACTCGATAAGGCGACCCTTCGCCACAGCATTACTCATTTCGTAATCGTATGGACGAGAACTTGTTTTGGAAAATGTGGCATCAAGGACCGTATGCGCGATGTCCTGCACACGGTCAACAACTTCATTGTCGGCAGATGACAAGGTAACTCGATTGCGGATAGTGAGGCAACCGTCCCCCGTCAAGACACCCATAAGATATGCCACATCTGGCGATGGAATTTTTGTATATGAACCAAAACGATTTGTGTTGCACGCAACTGCAACAAAATCTCCCTCTTTGATCTCATCGAGGCGTCGGAACAATAGATTTCCGGAACTTTCATCCACGACCACGACCGGGTGCTCTTTTGTCCCCTCAAGAGAGACTCCCGTGTCTGTGGTAATCTGCACGGTCGCCTGCTCCCCCAAATGATACCAATGTGAAGCGGTCGCCTCATGAAACTCCAAATCTTTCGGGTCAAGGGTGACGATGCCCAAACCCTCCACTGTATTGTCTTTATTTACTGCAAAGTATTTCGGCACATCGTCGATTCTCATAAGCCCTTTTTGGGTAAGGAGGCGTGTTTCTCCAGTCACGCATTTCCCCGTCCCCGGTGCCCCCATCAAAAGTACTCCCTTTGGAATGCGCGCTCCGATGTCTAAAAACTTTTTTGGATTACGGAGGAAGTCAACAATCTCAACCAGTTCCTCTTTTGCCTCCTTTGCGCCGGCGACATCCTTAAAAGTGACTTTTTGTGATTGATCGTTTGGATCAATAATGCGAGCCTTTGACTGACCAAAAGAAAACGCTTGCATCCCAGCACCTTTCACTTGCTTCGTGAGCATCCAGAATACAAAACCAATCAGCAGGATTGGTAAAAGAAATGGCAACATCGCGAGAGCGTAGTATCCAAAGCCACTTTCGTTCTTTACTTCCACCTCAACCTTTGCAAGGCTATCAGCGGTCACGCCGTAGTTTACAAGTGTCTGAGATAATGAGGACTCATTTTCTTTTTTTGATTTCTTTTTTGTGCCATCAGTATATTCGGCGTTTATCACCCCACCCTCAACAACAATCTTCTTCACAATACCACCTGAAATATCTTGTGCAATTTTTGAAACAGACACTTCCTCAATCTTTGCCTTGTTTTCAACCACCGCTGAATACAGAGTTGAGATTATTAGAAAAATCAAAACAGCTGTAAGCAGATTTGAAAAAAACTGGCCGCCTGTTGGCACAGAAGGTAGTCCAGGAATTTTCCCATTCCCTCCACTCTTTTTTGTATTATTTTTTCCTTTCTTGTTATTCTTCAAAATCTCCATATTAAAAACAGTATACACGATATAGGCAAAACAAAAAGCGCCCTTGCGAGCGCCTTAAATCTGTATCTGGATTCAAACCTTGCTGTAAAAACGGCCGATATTTGGGAATTTCTTCTTGAGCATATTACGAATTCTCGCAACATACCGAAAGATTACTCTTAGTGTGGCATAAGTTGTTAGCGCTATCAAAAGAGCGAACATCACGTCGTCCATATGCGGTATTGGTGATTTTTTATCCACCTCATACAAAATAACTGAGAACACGGCGACTGAGAACATTGGCACAAACCCTCGGAGAAAAGCAGTGCCCACCTTTCTTGTATGTCGGAAAGTCCACAGTGTAACAAATACTACAGTAAATAAAACTACAGAAGCCACTAAAATCCCGCCTATATCCATTTTATTCCCCTTTTAAACGTACTAGAATATACCCACTTACAAGACTACGGCTTGGTTAGTCGTTTGTCAATTACCTCCTTCGACTGTAAGATACCAATATGGCTTTGATTCAGAACAAGAAGGTTCACTTTAACTACGAAATACTGGAACGCTACGAGGCGGGTATAGAGCTTTTGGGTACAGAGGTCAAAGCTGTCCGCGATGGTCACGGCTCGCTTGAAGGCTCTCATGTTACGGTGCGTGGAGGGGAAGCATACCTTGTAGGCGCGACCATAGAACCATACCAAGCAGGCAATATGCCAAAAGGATATGAGGCTATACGTAACCGTCGTCTACTTTTGACCAAAGACGAGATTTCTGAGATTGGGGCGCAGGAGGCAAAGAAAGGATTGACAATTGTCCCCACTTCGGTGTATAATAAACAACACAAACTCAAGGTTGAAATCGCTGTTGTGCGTGGCAAAAAAACTCACGACAAACGCGAAACGATTAAAAAACGTGAAGCCGAGAGAGATGTGATGCGCGACATAAAAAGCGCGCGATAGCGTTCGTTGAAAATTAGTTGCATATTGTCAATTGTCAAAGGTCAATTGTCACATGTTATTTATATACGGGGATGACTGGCCTAGACAGGCGGTTCCCTCTTGTAGGTGCTATGCCGAGAATGTTCAAGACCTCGTTAAATCTTGAATACACAAGTATGTGCAAAAAACACACTTGCAAAAGTAAAGGCATCAGTTTCTCCGTATTTTACGGCGAACGCCTTTACTCCTGTTTACGCTTTAGCCTAAACAGCACTCAGATTCAGTACGCCCTCTAGGGAATTCTGGGTGATATAAAAAGAGGGCTCATCGCTTTGAATGACTCTACAAAGTGAAAAAACATAGAGAATCGATTATGTATAATTTAGAATACTTTATATATACATAATTTAAACCCAAAAGAAGTATTCTACGCATAGTAGATTCCCACAGGAGCATCGTCTGCACGGGGGTTCGATTCCCCCCATCTCCACAATTCGCACCGCCCAAAGACATCGTCTTTGGGCGGTTTGCGATTGTGTGAAATGGTGGGAATCGAAAAGCGGAAGCGGGCACATAGTGTACTCACTAGGTCGCTGAGCTGGGGTAGCGAACACTTTGTATTTTGTGAGTAATCGAAACAAAATATTTAGTGATTCGTGACCGATGAACCCAAAGACACCTGCGTGTCTTGCGTGGGGGAATCGAAAGCCGGAACATGTCGCTTGCGACAGTGACGAATCAGCAGATTTGTGTCTTGGACTCGGGGCTGAAAGTACTTGGTGCTCGCAGGCGATTCTGCAGAATCGCGTCGCGCAGTGTCGATTGAAGCGCGATCGCCCGAGAACACCTAGTAACTTGTAGCCGATGAACCCATCTCCCTTTACGGATGATGAATCGAAAGACTCACGCGAGCACACTTAGTAACTCGTGACCGATGAACCCTACGCGTCTTACGTGGGAAATCGAAGGACGCAGGCGGGCACCACGTGTACCCACGAAATCGCTGACGAATCAACAGATTTATGCCATGAACTCTAGGTTGAAAAAAGTTGACTTTATCCACAGGTAAGGATAGTATGTGGTCTCAAGTAAATGGTACAATATAGATAGAGAAATTGTTAACTTTTGTGGGGGTGAAAGTCAGAAAGGCTCTACTGCAGGGTGTCATTAGGCTGGGTTAAACCAGAATCGAAAGCACTACGATGAAGGTTGCCACCCTTCCACTCCCACAAAAGTTCATAATTTTTAAGATACGAATCAGCTACCCTGAAAAAGGTGGCAACCTCACAAAAAGGGACTTCTTCCTTTCTGTTAATTTCTAGCGAGCAAAGATATTTTCTATTTTTTATCTCTTTAACGAAACAAAATTCTCCGCGTTTACCATCTCTGTTTTTGTATATTGAATCAGGGTATTTCACTATCAAGTGCAAATTTGCGACAAGGAAATCAAATTCCTCTGCTGGGCGCTTGTCATAAAGATGTTTTAGTACACGAGTATTTACGTGAACCCTACCACAAGGACATGAAACGCCATTAATTACAGCGGAGGTCAGGTTGCATAAAAACACCTGAACCAACTGAACAATAGCACCCTTTTCGGTTCCTTTTATGTGCTTCTTGTATAAATGCGGGACGACGTCAATCATTCGGCCATTATCTTATTTTTAATTCAAAAACACAATGCATAATTTAGACTCAGTTTTTATATGTTTATAGTATACGTGTCCAACGAACCCCTACCCCCAGAATTCACTCGTGAAATAATTGTAGTTAATCATTCCATTGTACGCTGCAAATACATACCACACGGAAAGCAGTAATCCGATTATAGACAGAACGAGTCCAATCTTTGCCCATTTTTGACGAGCTGATTTTAAGCCGATGATTGAAAGCATAATACCAAGAACTGAATACACAACACCAAAAAGAATAACTATCCACGATACCATTGCTATTGCACCAAGTATTAAACCAAACAAAGCACATCTTTCGTATAATCTGTGGCCTCCTGTTCCATCTATTTTTTTAAGAAGCTCCGACGGTACAAATGAGAGTTTTTGTGTAGTGTTCACTTCGGATAAACCATGCTCTTCAGGTTTTTGAATTTGATTATAAAGTTCATTCTCCATACCTATATAGTGTACCCTCACACCTACTTTTTGCATAGTGTTTTTGTTGCACCTTTCCACAAGTATCCAATATTACACTCTTTGACGATAAAATTCTTAAATCTGTAAACAGAGAAAAACACCTTGCAACAATGCAAAAGTAGGTATGGGGGTGTATAATTAAACAAAGGTCGTAATAGTTTTTAAGCAAAAATATTATGAAAAAAATCACATACACAGTTCTTGGTTTAGCGGTTCTAATGCCATCTATAGCCAGCGCATGCCTTTCAGACTGGGGATCTGGTGGTGGATACGGGATGATGGGCTACGGTGGCGGAGGAGTGTTTATGGTTATAGGCGCAATAGTTTGGACAATTGTCGGTATTCTCGCAGGAATATGGCTCTGGCAGAATATCAATAAGAAATAACAACGAGAACCTTTGGCATGTGACATTTAACCGAAATACTAGGGGAGTGT
>JBAQCU010000045.1:0-6843 GCA_049294435.1 Minisyncoccia bacterium | reverse complement strand
TTTCCCAATATTCTACATTCAATATTCTGCCCGATTAGAATGGGTTCTTAGCTCCGCGAACTTCAAAGTGGAGGTGTGCGCCGGTAGACTTGCCTGTGTTTCCAACTTCTCCAATCCACTGACCTTTTTCAACACGCCCTCCTACTGACGTATACACAGCATTCAGGTGTCCATACAAGGTTTGTGTGCCGTTTGGATGTTCAATAACAATATAGTTGCCGTACCCGCCGAAACATGTGCGACCGCATGAGCCAGCCTTGAACCTGCTTACAATAACAGTGCCTCCAGCCGCCGCGTACACTGGCGCGCCAGTTGGAGCTCCGTAGTCCACGCCATTGTAACCGTGAATTCCTTGTGTCTTGTGGCCTGTTGGTATTGGATGCGCATAGTACCCAACGTGGGATGGATACGATGCGATTGTACGCGAGCGTGACGTGGTCGTAACACCCGTAGGTGTTAGAACCTCTTTACCACCTGGAATAATAACAATGTCACCAATGCTTAGCTTTTGATCGACTGTCATACCATTATACTCAATGATTTCCTCAAGGTCTCCCTTATACTTATTTGCAATACCGCGAAGCGTATCGCCTTTTTTTACAGTATGCTGAACACCGTCAATAGGAAGGATGACGAGATGTTGTCCTTCGCGAAGACTTGCGCCCCTCGTAAGATCGTTTGACCACAAAATAGTTTCCACAGATACGCCAAACATTTTTGCAACTTGTGAGATAGTGTCTCCAGAACGGACGACGTAAATACTAACTTTCCCTTGGTGGTCGCTTGATTGGATATCTGCAATTGTCCCAGACATGCCAACCTCGGCAGAAAACGCTTTGTCATCCATTGTAATATCGCCACCACCCATCGCCTTCTTTGGGTCAACGTTTGTGGCCGCCTCTAATAATGAAATAGTCTGAGAATTTTGAGATTCTGAGCGAACAAAGATAGCGACAGATTTGCCTGCCTTGCTACCCGAAGAGTAGGAACCGTTCGCCGCATAAACTGAAGCTTGAGGGAGACCAAGCCCCACAAACAAAAACAACCCAATAACGCTAAATTGGGCAAAAATAGAAAATACGCTGTATTTCGCTTGGTTTTTTGAGTCCCTAAAACCAAGGTCTTTTAGTTTCGTAGAAATAGGTCTATTGATATGTATCGTTCTGTCTTGCGGTCGTGACGGTGAATTCTCTCTTTTCTGTAAACCTGGGCCCAATGCCCGTGGTTCAGAGTTGGTCCAAGATTTAATACCTAGCAAAAACTCTAAAATTTACTGCGAAAATTATCAATTTCGAGGAGGCATATACCATATGCTGACGAGAAATTGGTAAGTTTGTAGCGAAAATTTTAAAGTTTTGGCAGGTAAACAAGCGTAAGCTTTGTAATTCCTGCCCCGTGTTTAAATCTTGGACCGGCTCTGTTTAATGCTAGCACAAAGGAGCCCCGTTGGGTAGGGTGCTGGGGATATGCTGTGGACAACCCCCACACCTATTCCCGCATTGCTTTTGTTCTGCCAAACGACGTCTGTTGAACAAATAACGACCGCCAAGGCGCCAACTACTACGACATAAATACTCCAAAAGCAGAACGATGCGGGAATAGGTGTGGGGGACAAACAAACTATTGACATGTATGCAAATTTTTAGTGTAATATTGTTCAGAAAAATGCAGAGTATAAAATTTTCTTGTACTCATGTAAAGAAGTATGCGATAATTCAAATAATCTTATGGATGAGAACACCGACAAAGGAATAAGCGCACCGCGCGGGGGAAGAGGAAGCGCGGGTAGACCCGCTGATATAAGGGAGTCCATCGCAGATGCCCAAAAAGAAGCTGTTCGCATAGATCACGACCTCGCAAAACTTAAAAACGACAAAGATGCGCTCTTATTTATAATTGCTGATTTGCGCGTAAAGGAAAAACAATCTGTGAATATGGGCATTTCAAGCGATACAGATGCCATCCGCAAAGAGCTCATTAAGGCGCAAGAAAATATTGACAAGATTAATGGCGTAATTCATGAAACGAATTCTCCAGACGACCACAAAAAGATCCAGAAGATAGTCAGTGATTGGTACGGTAGGAAACATGATTTTGGTAACGAAAAGTCTCGTTTACAAAAAGCAGAAAAATTGCTTGAAAGCAACCCTGGCGACCGTCGCGTGCAAGGTGACGCAAACCGCGCGCGCGCTCAAATGCAAATTGTAAACGAGCAACTTGGAGATATAGCCAAACAAGCAGAAGGTGTTTTTAGAAACGCTACTGTGAGCGCTGCGGAAAATGATGGTATTTCTTTCACGCACGAACAAGCTATGCTCGAGCGCAAAGCACTGGAGGCACGCCACAAAAAATCACAAATTGAAGCAGTTCCTGAGATAAACACAAACAAAGAAAACACTGGAAAAGAAGCTCTGATCGCAGGGCAAGAAGAAATTGTTCAAGAAACAAAAACTCAGGAACATGAGTCCGACAACGAAATTCACGTGGATTCACCAATATTATTTCAGAATAAAGAAGAAACACACGAAGTAAAATTTCTACCAGACCCAGAAACAGATGACAATCTGCTCCCGATAGTTATTGAACAAACGAAAGAGGATGTTGCTGTTCCAAAAGTACATCACTTAGCATTAGGCTGTTTCATCAAAAAAATATTCAATTTCTTTTCTAGAATAATTGCCAAATCAAAACAAGAACCAAAGGTGTTTGTAGAAATCCACGACATAGTTCCCGCGACAGAAACACCTGTTCAAGAAATAGTAAAAGAGATGGCACACGAGACTACCGCATCTTATGGTGATTTTTTGGAAAAACCGCTCTTCACGGAATTTGAAACTTCTGAGCAAACCAGCGTTGGCACGACTATAGAACCAGAATTACCACAGGAAGAATCAGTCGTTATTGCTGAAGAATTGACTCCCGAAAAGTTTGTTCCTGTAATTTCTGAGCTCCAAGAAATATTGCCAGAGGAAACAAAAGAGAGCACTGCGGAAGAATCTGTTGCTCAAATTCCACAAGAGATTACTCCCGGCGACGCAACAAAGCTTGCGCAAATAGAGATACAAGCAGAAGAAGTGCTTCAAAACGATATAGATATGATTTTTGGTGAGAAAAAAGGCCCTTTTGGGATACTTGGTCATACAAATGGAATAGAATCAAAAGACTGGAAAGACCCTCAGGTTGGGTTTGGCGCAAAAACGGTTGGGGACATATTGAAGGCGAGCCCGCTTCCACCTAACATAGATGACAATCTATCATTTGGCATAGAAAACTTAAGTAAAGTAGAAAAGATGAAAAAATATCTTGCAAATGTCAACTACATTTCCGGTCTAAGCCTGGAAGCGAACGAAGGGTCTTCAATTCCTGACTTCATTCGGCGCTCAGCAATCGCAAAACTATCCAAATAACCAAGAATGACATAATATATTTTTTATAATGAATAACCAAGAAATTCGCGACATACTAATAAAAGAGCTGGGCATCGGTGAACTGCCAGAGGAAGTGCAAGATGAAATTGTTGGCAAACTTGGCGAGGTTATTTTGAAATCGCTGACAATTGCGATATTTGAAAAACTCTCTGCTCAAGCGCGCGTAGAATTTGAAAAAATTGGAGCAAAAGGCGACCATGCGTTGATTCAAGAATTCCTTGAAGACAATGTACCTGATATGCAAACGCTTATGGAAGAAGAGGTAAAAAGAACTCTACAAAACTATGCGGAGATAGAGGATGGCGGAAAGGAAAAGCCAAAAGAAAGAGGAGCGGAATAATGAATGAACAATTAACTTTTGACGAGTGACACTTGACGAAAGACAAAAGCGCAATCGCTTAGCGATTGCGCTTTTGTCTTATTGGGTTCATGTCAATTGTCCGCGCAGGCAGTGTCAACTGTCAAATGTTCCACGTTCTATGCTACAGTAGCAATGCGATGGAACACTTAAAACATCTAAATGCTAAACAAAAAGAGGCAGCTCTTCATAAAAACGGTCCAATTCTAATTATTGCAGGCGCAGGCACAGGAAAAACAAGCACACTCACACACCGTATTTTGAATCTTGTGAAGGAAGGAGTCTCACCAAGTGAAATTCTTGCAATAACCTTTACAAACAAGGCAGCAAAGGAAATGCAGGAACGCGTAAATGAGCTTCTTGCAAAGCACGGGTTTGACGCAGGCCTCCGATATGGAGACGCGCGCCCATTCATTGGCACGTTCCACTCACTAGGGGTGCACATTCTTCGCGCGCATGCGCAAGTGTTTGGCCTCAACAAACACTTCACAATTGTAGACAAAAACAGCTCAAGCTCTCTCATCAAGGAAGCTGTGAAGGAGCAGGGGATTGATTCAAAACAATTTTCACCAGACAGAATCGCGGGGGTTATTTCTCGCCAGAAGGGCGCGCTCGTAACTCTTGCTCAATATAAAAACAATGTTGGCAACGCATATTTTCCAATGATTGTTTCGGCGGTGTGGGAACGATACGAGAAACTCCTAGCGAGAGAGAGCGCTTTGGATTTTGACGATCTGATTTTAAAAACAGTCATACTTCTCCGCGACAATCCAGAGATTCGCAAGGAATATCAGAACAGGTGGAAATACATACATATAGATGAGTACCAGGACACCAACGCGGTACAATACGAAATGGCGCGCTTGCTTGCAGGGGAAACAATGAACATCTGCGCAGTGGGTGACGGCGACCAAAACATTTACAGTTGGCGTGGAGCAAACTTGCAAAATATTTTAAACTTTGAAAATGATTACGCGGGTGCGCAAACAATTCTTCTTGAGGAAAATTATCGTTCCACGCAGACAATTCTCGCAGTTGCAAACGCAATCATTAAAAAAAATACTGTTCGCAAAGAGAAAAATCTATTCACAAAAAATATTGAGGGGGATAAAATTTCTCTCATAGAAAGCTACGATGAGGGTGGTGAAGCGCGCGCGATTGGAGAAAAAATTAAACATCTTATAGATAATGGTACTGACCCTGAGGACATCGCGGTGCTTTACCGCGCAAACTTTCAATCACGAGCTCTTGAAGAAGCATTTCTCACTATGGAAATTCCTTATCAAGTGCTTGGTGTGCGATTTTTTGAACGCAAAGAAGTAAAGGACATTTTGTCCTATATACGCGCGGGGCTCAACCCAGAAAGTCTATCGGACATTAAACGAATCATTGATTCACCACCACGAGGCATAGGCAAAGCTACGTTAATGAAAATGTTTGCTAAAGACGAGGCGAGCTTGCCACCAGCTGGGAAAAAGCGAGTAGCAGAATTTTGGGCGCTTCTTGAATCAATAAAGGAATTCACGCTTACCGAAAAAACTTCAAACCTTATTAAATTTGTTTCCGATAAATCAGGATTAGAAGCATCTCTGAAAACAGGAAATGATGATGACAACGACAGACTTGAAAACATTCACGAGCTTGTAACACTCGCAACCAAGTACGACATTTTGCCTCCTGAAGAAGCGGTGGAAAAACTTTTAGGAGATGCCGCCCTTGCAAGCGACCAAGACTCTATGATGAAAAGTTCGCGCGCGGTAAAACTTATGACAGTTCACGCGGCAAAAGGTTTGGAATTTCCATACGTGTTTGTTACGGGGCTTGAACAAGATCTTTTCCCACACAAACGAATGGGTGTAGGGCCTCAGCCAAAAGAAGACAGTGAAGAAGAGCGACGATTGTTTTATGTGGCAATCACCAGAGCAAAGAAGAAACTTTATCTTTCGTATGCATCTGTCCGCACTATTTTTGGACAACGCCAAGTCAATGCGCCTTCTGAATTTCTGTCCGACATAGATGACTCATACACCGAGCGTGAGAATAGTGATGATGTCGGCGAACCCATTATAAATATTTCTTGGTAGCCCTATAACCGTCATAACATATGCATATATTTCACTAATTCTCGCGATAGCGAGAATTAGTGAAATATAATGGGAAGTGCTAAACTACAAATTATGCGCGCATCAATACAGGAAAAAACAACGTACAACAAAAACCCTAAAAAGGGAGCGTTACAAAAGAAAGTCCTTTTGCTTCTTTTTGCAGGTCTTGCGCTTGGTCTTACTCGAAACCCAAACCAATATTTTCGCATTATTCGGGAAACAGGAAAAGAATTAGATAAAATAAATCGCGGGTCTCTCAATCGCGCAATTCGTTCACTCTATGAATCAAAACTTGTTTCAATAAAAGGCAATCGCGACGGCACACAAACACTCGTACTCTCAAAGAGTGGCAAACAACTCGCGCTAACATATAACATTGATAATATGGAGATAAAAATGCCAGCTTATTGGGATGGCAAATGGCGCATTGTGATGTTTGATGTTCCTGAAAAATTCAAACGCACACGTGATGCTCTCCGTATGCATTTCAAAACTATGGGGTTCTATGAATTCCAGAAATCTGTGTTTGTTCACCCTTACCCATGCGCAAAAGAAATTGAGTATATCATTGAATTTTATCAAGCGCGAAAGTTTGTGCGTTTCATCGTCGCCACAGATATAGACAACGCTTTAGAGCTCAAAAGACACTTTGTAATCTCTTAATGTCTACGGTGTATTGCAATTATTTATTAGCGACGTAGACGAATCAGTAGATTCTGAATTCCCAAATTCACATCTCGGATGCAGACTCTTGGACGAAGACGAAAAGAAAAGTAATCTTTTTTCGTTCTAGAGCCGACCTGCCCGCCACTGCCTATCGCTCAAAACTTTGAATTACGAAACTCTATTTCTGTCATTGCGAGTCGGTACTCAGACGTGGCAATCTATGTGTTTATCCTGGATTGCCACGCGCTTCGCGCTCGCAAAGACAGAATTATAAGTAGTTTCGTAA
>JBAQCU010000044.1:0-5744 GCA_049294435.1 Minisyncoccia bacterium | reverse complement strand
ATATAAAACAAGTCATGACTTGTTTTATATGACGGTTGGGGGAGCCTATATATTGATGTATAATGATCAGATGCAAAACTGTCTCTTCTGCAAAATCATTGCGGGTGAAATCCCCAGCACAAAAGTCTATGAGGACGACATCGTGCTCGCCTTTCTCGACATCCACCCCGTCAACATCGGGCACACACTCGTTATACCCAAGGCACACCACACAAACCTCTACGAAACTCCCAATGAAACACTTTCACGCATGATGACGGTGGTGAAAAAACTTTCAACAGCAATTAAAGGCGCACTGAGTGCCGACGGTATCAATATAGAAATGAATAATGACCCCATAGCCGGTCAAATCATTTTTCATACCCACATACACATCGTCCCCCGCTTTTCAGGCGACGGCTTCACGCATTGGCCCAGCGCGCGAGGCTATAATGAAGGCGAGGCCGATGAAGTCTCAACAAAAATCAAAATGCACCTCTAGGAAAAGAGCTGAGCGATTTTACTCCACAAAGCAGGTGCAGCTACAGTAAATATCATGTAGAGCAAGAACAGTGAGATAAGAACCAATGGAATGTTCCAAAGTATTTCTCTAGCCCTCTCTGTTTTTAATATCCATTTATCAGTAATAATGTAGACAAAGGGGATAATTATGAGTATCCCTAAACATATAAATGAATATGTCGTACCTAGTGCCAAAGCCCAAACAAATGCAGGTGAAATAAATGCAGTAATGTAAATAATAAGTAGAAAAATTTTGAAAATTCTCCTACTTTTATTTCCTTCCGGCATATTTTGTTTTGACTGCTCAAGATTTCTCTCCATATTTTTTGTATTAATGTCTAACTAATAGTACTCTCATCCTATTTTTTTCAAGTCCTACGTCAATCGTAACCCTGGTTTCCATCAGTCTCCATGCGTCACGTAAAGCAAGCCATGACTTGCTTTACGTGACGATATTATTGGAACTGAAGACAAAAAAGTAGGTGCTTAATCGGAACTTATTTAAGCCCTTATTTCCGAATTTTAAAATGGCGCTTTACTTTTTCTGCACCATCAATATGGGTCGCTTCAATATAGATAATGTTTTCTCTTACCCCAAAAATCCCTCCAACAAAATCTATTTCGTCCTTGCATGGATGCGGAAAAACAAAAACTGATTTTTGTATTGGGTACATGCCAATTTCTTTGATTTTATAACTTACCGCATCCCGAGCTTTCTTTTTTGTCTGAGGAATATCAAACATCACTATGCGCCACTTACCGTCCCATTTCTTCTTGGTCTCAAGTTGCATATTTTCAAGGTCATAGTCTAAGACTTTTTTCTTGCCCTGTGAGGTTAATTCTACAACCTCATGACCATTGTGATTTACAATGCGAATCATGTTATTTTTCTGAAGACGCTTAACTGCCTGACCAACGCGATACCTATCACGAGAATTTTTTGGCTTAAAGAGGTCCACTACTTGCGCTAAGTTTGGCATAGCTAAACACATTACAATGAAACCGCCCATCGCAAGGCCTTTCAAAATCTCTTTTGCTAGTTCCCCTCGTTCGTAATTTTTCATATCCTTATTTAATAAGTATCTCACTTCCTGTCACGTAACACAAGTCATAACTTGTGTTACGTGACAGGAAGTGAGTGAAGGCTACTATAATTGCAGGTGATTTTCCCTTTTTACAAACAAGGGAGTATACTACTTGGGTACCTATGGACGCTTTTGCAAAAATGGATATTTTCTTTTTGGTTACGACTGTCGCAGTTGTGGTAATTGCGATTTTTGTGGCTGTGCTTCTCTACTACGTCCTGCGTACTGCGAAGGACGTGAGCGAGGTTGCGCATATTTTACGAAGAGAAAGTGAGCGGTTTGCAAAGGGAGCAAGATCGGCGCGAAGAAAGATAAGAGGGAGTGGTGAAAGTGTGCTACAAAAAATTATTGCTTTTGTGCAGTCTTTTGCGCCACCAAAAAAATAATAATACAACAAATAACAAATCAAATGAAAAAAACATCAACAGGGGCAAAAGTAGCTATTGGAGCAGGAGTCGCGGCGCTTGCAGCGCTTACAGCAGCAGGATACTTTCTATACGGAAGCAAAGATGGCGCAAAGAATAGAAAGAAAGTTCGCGGATGGATGCTCAAGGCGAAAGGCGAAGTGCTTGAAGGCGTGGAAAAAATGAAGGATGTAACAGAGGAGCAGTACAATGCAATCATTCACAAGGTAGGCGCAAAGTACAAAGCAATAAAAAGTATTGACCCTGCAGAAGTAGACGCAATGATGAAAGAGATTCATGGACACTGGAAGAATATCAAGAAATCAATTTCTCCAGCTCCAAAAAAGAAAGTGGCAAAGAAAGGCAAGTAATTAAATCAAAGAAATCCCGAACGGCATGGCCGTTCGGGATTTCTTTTTGCTAATCAATCATGCGTAACATGCTTGTACCCGTACGCGGCAAACGCAACAGATGTTGCGCCAACAAGAAGCGCAGTAGCAGGCGTGGAAAGTGTAGCTATTATTCCGCCTAAGAGAGGTGGGAACGCCTGCGCGAGAGCGTTTACACTACTGTTGATTCCCAACACTTCGCCCTGGATGGTGTCCCCAGCGCGTCTACTCACAGCAGATGTGAGGTTTGCCATTGAAAGCCCGACTGCGACCGCAAAAAATGGCGCAATTAGATACAATGATGTCTCTGTTTGTGCAAGCGCGATCAAAATGATGATCAACGAAACAGCTGGAATTGATATGCGAAGAATTTGCTTTTCTGTGTAGCGGGCGGTAACGGGGCGTGTGATAAGCCCTTGTGTAAGAACTATAAAAATCCCAACGAAACTGAAATATGTTCCAATATCAACTTCGCTCATTGCAAAACGATAAACTAGCAACACGCCTAAAAACGACGTATAAAACGAAAAACCTGCTTGAAATAAAAAATTTACTCCAAAAAGCGCGCGAAGCTTTGATGGACGAAATGCTTTTGCAATATTCGCAAATGAACGGAGGAGTGTAAGTTTGTTATGCACTCGCTCAATATTCTTGTTCGTTTCCGGAAGAATGAATACCACCCACAAAACATTCACGCCAGCGAGAACCGCGGAAAACCAAAACGGTGTTGCAGCGCCAAAAAATCCCAACCCAAGAGGATCTGAGAGTATGCCACCGAGCGATGGCCCAAGAATAAATCCTATACCAAACGCCGCGCCAATTAGACCGAAGCGCCCGGCACGCAAGGCTTTCGGAGTAATATCCGCAATTACCGCTTGCGCGATACCAATGTTTCCAGCAGAAAGACCACCAGTAACGCGCGCAAAAAGTAGTAGCGGAACATTTTGCGTTGCGATCCCTATCGCGAAAAGCGAATATGAGACAGTACTGCCAACGAGCGCCCACGAGAGCATTTTTTTGCGTCCATATCTGTCTGACAATTCTCCAAAAATCGGCGAGGAGAGAAACATTCCGCCGGCGTACAACGCGAGCAAGAGCCCGACCAAAAAATATCCGCTCTCTCCATATGCTGTGCCCGCCAATATGTAATGCGGTGACTCTGGGTTTGTAAAAAGTTGAGGGATGACTGGAATGAGAATTCCAATCCCCAACATGTCAATTAAAACAGTGATGAAAACAAGCGGAACAATCTTTTTTGAGTTGTCCTTTTGAGCTATTGATGACATTATCTTTTTTTACACTTAATAATCGCATCAATGCCGGGAAGTTTCCCGTCCACAAGATAATCCAAAGTTGCTCCTCCACCAGTGGATACAAAAGAAAATTTTTTCTCAAGCCCAAGCTTTTCAACAATAACTGCCGTATCTCCTCCCCCAATGATTGATGTTGCTTTGACTTCCGTTATCGCTTTTAAAAGCGCGATGGTCGCTTTGTCAAAACCGCCTTCGTAGTATCCAAGAGGCCCGTTCCACACTATAAGCTTTGCCTTTTTAAGTATTGGGGAAAGATTTTTTATAGTTTCCGGCCCAACATCAACAATGCTGTCTGTAGATGAAATCTCTTTTAGCTTTTTCACGACTGCTTTGCCAGCATCGCTGTTTCGCACAACTACGTCAGTTGGTAGAATTATTTTCCCTTTTTTCAATAGGGGCGTGAGTTTAAAATTGTATTTATCAACGAACGACTTCCCTGTCTCTATGCCATTTTCATGGAAGAAGTCATTCGCTAGAACTCCTCCGACAAATATATTGTCTGCAATCTTCATAAACTTTTTCATCAAAGGCATTTTTGTTTCAAACTTTGCTCCTCCAAGAATAAAAAGAAACGGGTGTTTTGGCTTGAGCGCAAGAGCCAAATTTTTTACCTCGTCAGCAATTAGGAAACCTGCATAGCTCGGCAAATATTTTGTTATTCCTACTACAGATGCATGTTCTCTGTGTGAAACTGCAAAAGCGTCATTTACATATATCTCACCAAACGAAGCAAGATATTTTGCAAACGCTGAATCGTTCTCGGTCTCCCTATCGTCCAAGCGAAGATTTTCAAAAAGCACCACTCCTCCTTCTGGAAGGCCACCAGCAATTGCTCGTGCTTCCTCTGTGCGAAAATCTGGAACAAAACCTACTTTAATTTTTTTTGAAAGATACTGAACAACTGGTTTCAGTGATGATGATGCATCCTTTCCTACATGGGAAAAAATAAGGATGCGCGCCTTTTTCTTTACCAAATATTCAATCGTCGGTATCGCGCGGTCAATGCGCATCGTCTCTACTATCCTTCCATTCTTGATTGGCACGTTAAAATCCAAACGAAGCACCACGCGTTTGCCTTTCAAATTCTTAATATCTTTTACTGTGGGGAGTTTCATTATTTTATTGTATCTGCGCTCTTCAAAATCTCCCCGAATACTTTCGGGTCGAGGCTGGCGCGTCCAACGAGAAGTCCATTTACTTGAGACTTGAGCAGAAACTCCCATGCATTTTTCGCATCCACAGAACCTCCATACAGAATTTGAATAACACTACTGTCTTTTCCATACAAATCCGCCAAAGTCCTTTTGATTAAAATAGAAACTTCAAGGGCGTCGTCTGGAGATGCTGAATGTATTGCGTTCTTTCCTATTGCCCATATTGGTTCATACGCAATAACTACTTTCTTGAGTTCCTTTTTCTGCACACCGTGGAGCGCCTCCTTTATTTGCTCTGTTATAAATTTCAAATATACTCCGTCGGCATCACGCTCACGCTCACCCACGCATAAAACCACAGTGAGTCCTGCTTTTACTCCAGCAAGAACTTTTTTATTTATAAGCTCGTCGCTCTCTCCCTGACCATTCACGTTGGCACGACGTTCAGAATGACCAACTATTACATATTGCGCTCCAACAGATGCGAGCATTGCGATAGAAACCTCTCCAGTAAACGCGCCCTCAGTTTCAAACCACGCGTTCTGCGCACCGATGACAACACGGTGTCCAGAAACAAGTTTTTTTAGTTCACTTACATATACGAGCGGAGGACATACCACAGTTTGTACATTGGCGAGCTTTCCTGCTACTTTCTTGATTGTCGTGAATTTCGCCTTTGCATCTTTTAGACTTGCGGGATACATTTTCCAGTTTCCGATAATTAGTTTTTTCTGTTTCATCCCAGTAGAGTTTTTGTTCATAAGCTATCTTTAAATAATTAAATAAACTTTCCGTAGTTTTCCTAATTTCAATAATAAAATTTTGAAAACTCTAACGGGACAAGTACGTTCATTATATCACATGGTAATGTGGTGCGAAAAATGCGGAACTACTGTTC
>JBAQCU010000043.1:0-18080 GCA_049294435.1 Minisyncoccia bacterium | reverse complement strand
CTCTGCCGCTTCCCATGCATTTTTGTTTTGGCGGGGGAATGCATTGAAGAATGGAATGGAGCGGCAGGGCTCGGGCGGGAACGGCTCAACTTCTTCCCGCCTAACGGCTCACATGGGAAGAAATGAGCCGTTCGATGCAAATACCATAAGGTGCCTCGCCAAACCAATTTTCAAAAGGAATGGCGAGGCTCATAGTTTATATGTGCTTGCCCGCCCTCCCTCCGCGCACAAATCCCCGCCGTTTTGAAGAGAAATTATAAAACGGCGGGGATTGCTCCCTCGGGAATTACCTTAGGGCTTGTTCAAGTTACTGAATTTCTCCTTGACCTCATCCATCGTTCCGCACTGGGTTGCCAAATTTACAACAATTTCTAACACCGATTTTCCCGCTTCTTTCGAAGCGGGTCCTTTGGGATAAATGACATCCAGAAATTTGTTCATATTCTCTTTCCATAATGTTCCCTTTGGAATCCCAAGAAATCCGACTTTGAAAATCGCTATTTCTGTTTGGGTAAGGGATATCAGAATCTTATTCCCATCATCAAGTTTGATTTGCGAGAAAGTGCCTCTGGAAGAGCCATCTTGAAAAGTTTGAATTTCAGTCATAATTTAATTATTTAATTCCCTGATAAATTAAGACCATCGTGAAAATTACAAGCATGATAGTTAAAAAAGTCATTATCGAACTCGAAGATTTTGTTGATTTATTCAACTCTTTTACTGAATCTCGCAATTCCCTAATTGCTTGATTATCCGTTGTCTCTTGTCCTGGATTTGCCATGGTTAATTTTCAAGTTTATTTTTGCAATAGTGATAAGTATAAAAAATAACTGTAAAACAAAGAGATAAGGTAGCCAAAATCGTGATTACCATTGAAAAGACAAACAACTTTTCTAAGTAAAAATATTCAGAAACACCAAGACTAATAAAAGAGATTAGCAACAACCAGAGATTCTGATTTAGGTTAAGGTCTGTTTCTAGAGTCATAGTTATTTTAGTAGCAATTCATACTTCCGACTGTACCGAATCCGTTGAAGTGTGAGCTGAAAGTGCAGTTGAGGGGTTTAGGTGCCGGTAACGACCTAAGCTGGTTCAGGTTATTTTGTAAAGCAGTGTTAGTATTTAATAGAGAAACTAGCTCGTTAACTTGAGTCCAAACCCTTGAATATCTGTCATCGAATACTTTGATATCGCTCTTGTATCGAGTGAAAAACATTTGTATTGAATCATAAAACTTATTCAATTCGCTATCATATTTATTTACTACCCCTAGTTCAGTAAGGTATTCTTCTTTTGATATTGTACCCTTATTGACAATTCTAACCGCCATTGTTTCTAACGGAGTAATTTCGTTTTGGTTTATAAAAGTTTTCATTTCTATATAAGAATCCTTAAAAAGTTGTGACCGATCTATATCTTTTTTATATTCTTCATTCCAAAGTAACCCGATTTCTCTTAACGACTGTTCCGATGACAAGCCAAATACTCTATTATTACCGGAAATAAAGTCATTTATCATATCTATCCGGCTATTAAAGATATTGATAGATTCGTCAATATTATTATTTAAAAACCGAAAAGAATCGATATGATTGCTAATTAAATTTAGCAATACTTTTCTAAACTCTTCGCTTTGATTTACCGCCAAAACAGTTTCTTCTACCTTCTTTTGCTCTTGTGAATTTTGAGCTGTTGGAGCTGGCTGTTTCGGCGCGGGCTGGGTCGCGCTTTGTTTTTTAAGTGTTTCAACCTCTTTCTTTAATTTCTCGACTTCATTCGCTTGTGTGTTGGTTTCAACTTTTGTTTCTTTCGCTTTCAATTCCGCCACTTCATTCTTCAACTTCTCAACCTCGCTCTTAAGTTCGGCGATTTGTTTCGTCGCTTCTTCTTGGCCTCTCTTGCTTGCTTCAATTGCTTGCGTGATTGCTTCTTTTGCCTCATCAGGGACTTTGATCAAGACGGCGGCTAGGACCTCTTGATTTTTTGATGCGTTGTCCGCGATTGAGGTGAGCAGACTTTCCGCTTGTCCTTTGTCTTTGACCTCTTTTGATTTCTCCGTCGCCAACGCAATATTGCTTTCGTAGTTGGCGATAGCCGTCTTAACCGCGCCAGGGTTTTTCTCTTCCGCAATGGCTTCTATTTCTGCCAAACGCTCGTCGGCATATTCCAATGCTTTCTTGGCTTTCTGTTCGGGATTAAAAGTGAAAAAGAGGCTTATACTTTCAGAAGTGGTATCGAAAAAATAGAAGAAACTCCCCGGCTTAACGCCCGCGCTCGTAGCTGCTGATGCTTGCATCGGTACGACAAAAGCAAGCGAGACGAACAGGATTGATACGGCGGTTAGTTTTTTCATGGCTCTATTTTATAAAATAATTTATGTCTTTATTATACATCTTCGCAAATGTCTGAAGTTCCACAACATCAACTCTTTGCTGCCCCGACTCAACATTAGAAATGTGCGATTGCGGGCGCTTCAATTTCTTGGCAACTTGCACTTGCGTCAATCCTGCCTCTTCGCGAGCTTTCCGCAATCGCTCGACAAAATAAGCATATTGTTTTGTGTGAATTGACTTAACCATATATTACTATGGTCTATCTAAATAATCAATATCCAAAATCCTGATATTGTGCTAAATTGGGAATAGCCCATCGCCCTGCCGCTCCATTCCATTCTTCAATGCATTCCCCCGCCAAAACAAAAATGCATGGGAAGCGGCAGAGCGAAGGGCGGCCCCGCGTAATCGCGGGGCGAGCGCCGAGTCTGCGAGGCGCGAGTTAGGGTTTCCGCTCGAAAAAGGTTCGCGCAAAGGATATAATGACACCGCAGAAATACAAAAGGCTCCTAATTAGGAGTCTTTTGTATTTCTGCGGAGACGAGCAAGACGCCTGCGCGTCTTGCGTGAGGGATTCGAAAGCCGGAATATGTTTTTGTATTCAAAAACTATGAGGCGGGGTAGCGAACACTTTGTATTTTGTGAGGAATCGAAACAAAATACTTAGTGATTCGTGACCGATGAACCTCCGTCTCCGTTCCGAATGATAAACTCATTGTTGCAAAAGGTGACGGGAGGTGTAAACTATAATTAACTTTGTCTAGAAATTCAATTAAGTATTTTCCGACTTTGGAAAAGTTTCTAATTATTAATTAATCCTATCATAATCATATGGATGAAATAAAACCGCAAAACAGGATAAGTTTAATCATAATGGAGGGATGGCCTGTTTTGCTGTTAGCGAGTTTTCTCGGATTTGCTAGCTACGGCGTAAAAGTGGTAACGGGTTCCAACTTTGCAGACCCGTTATTTATCGCCCTGCTTCTGGGTATATTGGCAAGGGTAATAATCTTGCGAAACAAAACACAGATGTTAACGCATGGTTTTAGTTTGGCGTTAGTAATATTGATTCCAATAGGCACAGTGCTTTACGGCGCGATCAATCTAAACTTCGTTAATTTAGCGAAAATTGATAGTAGGGTGTTCGTCATTATGGTAGCAACATTGCTTGCATATTTTGTAGTTATCCTGTTGTTAGGAAAGTTGTTAAATCAAAGAGAGAAAACAACCTACCTTATCGCTACAGGTTCAGCGGTCTGTGGGGCTTCGGCAATAGCCATAACCGCGCCTGCGATTGATGCTGAGCCTAACGATGTATCTGTTGGGTTGATTTCTGTGTTTATTGCTGGGGTTTTCGGGTTATTCATATTTTTGCCTTTTCTCATTAATTTATTTGAGATAAACGATCAGGTCTACGCCATTCTTTCGGGAACAACTTTGCAATTCACTGGATTTGTAAAAACTTCCGTAGGTGGTTTATCCAAAGATGCGATTTCTATAGCTCTCGCAACCAAAGCCACAAGATATATGGCTTTGTTTTTGATAATCCCAATTTTTTCCAGCATGGTAAAAAGAAAGTTTCATACGCCATGGTTTCTCTGGGCATTTTTAGCGGCTGGTCTTGTATTTTCTTTTGTGCCAAAAATTTCCGAAACATTAACACCTGTGCTAAAGCCAATTTTGGATATACTTTGGTCAATAGCTATGGCGGCGATAGGTCTAAATGCAGACATAAGGATGCTCATAAGCGACAATGGGCTAAAAGCTTTACTAATGGCATTCGTTGGTTTTTTTGTGGCTGTCGCAGTTTCACTGACAGGACTCATGATTCTTTTTTAAAAAGAGTTAGTTTATTAAAATTAAACATATATGAACGAAGAAAATATACCAGATTACAGCAAAACAAGCATAAAAAGCAAGGTATTGGTTAGTTTTGTTCTGATTATTTTCATATTAGGAATCGGAATAAGCAGTATCACAATGAGAGTGCTTAATCAGAGTTTAATAAAAGCGCAAATTGATCCTCATATTATAAATGAGATTTCCAGAAATTTTACGGTTGTTAGTTCGGGGTTGGTAATCGTAAGTATTACATTATCTATAATTGCTGCTGTTTATCTATCAAAATATTTAACGATGCCAATAAATGAATTGCGAGTGGCTGTGGAAAAGATGGATAAAAGCAGTTTTGAGATTAAAATAGATCCCAAGTTGGAATATTCAGAAGATGAGGTAGGTCAACTAGCCAGATCTTTTATAATGATATCCACAGAGTTGAAAAATTTTTACAAATCATTGGAGATGAAAGTTGCTGAACGGACAAAAGAGTTGGAATTGGCAAAGAAAATACTTGAGGAGAAAATCGATGAATCAAACCGAATGAATAAACTAATGATTGGGCGTGAGTCGCGGATGATTGAACTGAAAGACGAGATTGAGGAATTGAAAAAGAAATTAGGATAAGCATAGGTTATATTTGCCTTGTTCGATGTTTCAGTGCGCCACAGCGCATCCTCGCACTGTTTTTGCGCCCGCTTTCAAAAGAGCTTTTCGCGCTTCAGAGAGCGTCGCGCCTGTGGTGGTAACATCGTCGATGAGAATGACATGTTTTCCAGACGTTACTTTTGTGGAAGCCACAAACGCGCCTTGAAGATTTTCAAAACGCGTCGCGCGGTTTTCCTTTTTTGCTTGCGGTTTTGTGGCA
The DNA here is from genome assembly GCA_049294435.1 of Minisyncoccia bacterium. Lineage (GTDB taxonomy): Bacteria > Patescibacteriota > Minisyncoccia > Phycocordibacterales > UBA1550 > UBA1550. The sequence continues at coordinate 13,043 of JBAQCU010000043.1, read as the reverse complement.
CGTGTCCGAACGAGCGCATACGGAGAAAGCATAAAGATTTTTTTGCTTGTTTGATCTTCTGAATATTTTATAATTTCGCGCGCGAGAAGCTCACTTTGGTTGTATCCTCTCTCGCGCAAACGTTTTTTGTGAAGTGGGACAGGCACGAGTAAAAATATTTCGTCTTTTGAAATATGCGTATTGCTTTTTAACTCACCCAATATTTCTTCGTAAAGAGCTTTTCCAAAATATCGCGCCACCACGCGCGCATTTTTGTATTTAAGTTGCCAAATCACTTTTCTAATTGATGGATTTTGATAATCAAAAATTGCTGTTATGAATGGCTGTGATGGCTGGTGTGCTCTTCCAATATTTCCAAAGCATATTTCACATAAAAAAGTGCCACTTTTTCCGCACGTAACGCACATTTGCGGAAAGAGCGTATTCGTGATGTATATGAATATTGATAGCAGGTATGACGTCAGCATGTGGATAATTTATGTGTTTGCGGGCGCGTAGAATATTATTTTCTGTAATACCATCCCCAATTAAGTCCTTCGTGTATCCCGCCCAAAATATCGAGCGAAACGAAGAGAGAAATTTGAAGTGAATCGAGATTCATTGAAAATTTTTCTCAAAGTTGCAGCCGATATTTTGGGCGGGATGCGAAGAGGTTAATTGGGGATGGTATAATACCACTTCGCAAACACTTTTCTATATTCGTCAGAACGCTACAAAACGGTATACAAAAAGCATATGCGGGAGTATACTACAAGTATAAGTATATCGCATATTCCATTTATGGCTTCATTTTTAGAATCAATAAAAAAAGCTTTTTCAAGAAAGCACAATGGGCCAATTTTAGGCATTGATATCGGGTCGTCTGCTATCAAGGTTGTGCTTATAGAAAAGGTAGAAGAAAGGATTGTCTTGCGAAACTACGGAGAGATTACCCTTGGTCCCCGCGCTGGCTTCGCTCCAGGGCAATCGACAAACATGCCTCCTGAAAAAATAGCTATAGCGCTTCGCGATCTTTTGAAGGAAGCCGGGATTATTGCGCACCACACGCTTATTGCGATTCCGTTTAGCGCGAGTCTCCTATCCCTCGTGGAGTTGCCTGATATTGGGAAGAAAGAACTGGACTCAATGATCCCAATAGAAGCAAGGCGGTATATCCCCGTGCCTATTACAGAGGTGTTTCTTGATTGGTGGGTTTTGCCAAAGCGTAAATCGGGAGGAAAGACGTCTGGTGCAGCTTCTGAGGGTGTTGTGAAAATAGGTGGCAAAATAGAAGTTATAATAGCGGCAATCCACAATGAAATAATTAAGAAATATGAATCAATAAAACGTGATGCTCAAATTCCCGGTAGCACGTCGCATTTTGAGATTGAGATATTCAGCACACTCCGTGCTGTTGTTGGAATTGACTTGTCACCAATTATGGTTATAGATATTGGTGCTGGAAGTACAAAACTTGCTCTTGTTGATGAGGGTATAGTGCGCGGGTCTCATGTTATTTCTATTGGCGGACAGGATGTCACACTTGGGCTCGCGCGTTCACAAGGAATTCCGTTTGACAAAGCAGAAGAAATAAAATGTCGCGTGGGAATGACAGGCGATACGGAGGGTCGTGATGTGGCGGCTGTGGCAGAGCTTCTTCTCGCTAATATTATGAACGAATCCGCGCGCTTCGCGGAGAATTATGAACACAAACACAACACTAATCTTGAGAAAATAATTTTAGTTGGAGGTGGCGCGCGTTTAAAAGGAATTGAAAAAATTGTTGCTCAAAATTTTAAAAACATTCCAATTTCTGTTGGAGATCCGTTTAGTCGCGTTGACTCACCGGCATTTTTGGCAGCAACAATAAAAGAAATAAGTCCAAACTTTGCCGTTGCGGTTGGTGTAGCGCTAAAAGGACTAGAAGAGTAGACCCATATAATGTATAATTTAATGAAATAACATGGACAGTTCTAACCCAAAAGTTTCATTTATACCAAAAGGATCGCTCGTACGCGAGGAGTCTTTTTTGGAGCGCCGTCGTCCACAGAGCGCAATCGGACTTTTAGCCGGGTTCGTTTTTGTTTTAGCAGTTGGTTCATATGCCGGGTTGTATTATTACAACAATATTCTGAACAAAACTGTAGTAGAAAAAACAACTGATATAAATAAAACCCAACAAGGGTTTAAAGATGCGCCGGAGGTTGGCGAGGCGAGAGTGTTTCGCGCGCGCGCCGATCTTGCTCACGAACTCCTAAAAAAGCATACAGTTGTTTCTCCGGTGTTTGTTTTTCTGTCAGATAACACCACTGAAAGCATTATGTATGATAAGTTCTCATTTAAGAATAGCTCCGACGGCGCGGTGCTGGAACTTTCCGGTGAAGCGCCAACGTATGCGGCACTCGCGTTCCAGGCGGATGTTTTTAGAAACAAAACCGAGGAGCTTTCAAAATTTTCTGTAGTGAATGTTGCTCTTACAAAGTTTGGCACGATAGCATTCAACTTCACAATGACATTTAACCCTGTTTATTTGTTGTACACAAATAATGTTAGCGGTTTAAACGCTGACGCACTAGAGAAGAAGGAACTTGCTGAAATTTCAGCGCCAGATATAAGCACCCAGGCTTCTGCTGTAGACACAGACTTAATTCCTATTCCTATGGGTGTTGCCGTCGCTCCTGTTATTCTAGAGCCAAGTCCTTCCGCATCGTCAGCAGAATCGGGTGCTTTGGCAGACGACTTGACTGTGGCTACACGAGACGAGGTCGCAACAACAACCACAACAAAGAAAACTCCCGTTGAGCAGTCTGTGTTGAGAAGGCTCTGGTCGAAGTTTAAATTTTGGTAAGATACTAATATGAATAAACCAATCATCTCATTCTTTGTTCTCATCCTCTCCGTCGGGTTCACCTTTTTTTATGTTGTGCCAGCATACAACCTAAACAAGAAAGTTCGCGGCGATATTCTGATCCTCTCAAAAATTCTTAGCACTTCTGGCGAGATAAAGAAATTAATTAGTGAAACAAAGACGAATCTAAACAGTATCGAACCTGCGGGTTTGTCGCGTTTTGAGGTTTTTCTTCCAGAAAAAATTGATAAGATTCGTTTTGCAAACAACATCCAATATATTGGAAGAAAGAACAGGATTATTTTGTCGGATATAAAGGTAGAAGAGCCAGCAAATGGGTCATCAAGCATCGGGACCGCTGGCTCAATACAAGGGCTTGTGAACACTGTATCTTTGGGAGCGCAAATAGATAAAGCGCAGGGTGCGGACACGCGGGATATTCATGTCGAGTCATTTTCTAGCGGGAAATACGTAGCAACAAAAGCAAGTTTTACATTTACCTCAACATTTGAGACATTCCAGCTCTTTTTAGATGACCTTGAAAAAAGTCTTGGTGTGATTGATGTGGTATCACTCTCGTTTACTTCCACGCCAGAGGATATTTCTGCAAATAGACCGGATACGCCACTTCTGCCAATTTATCAATATGCAATGTCAGTAGTCACATATTCGCTCAAATAATCATATGCAACAGGAACAAATAAAAACACTTTTAGTAAATATCTTTACAGGGATTGTTGTCACGGGTGTAATCGTTGTCGGTTACTTTGTTTTTGTGAAAAAAAACACTGTCGTCATAGAAAATATTGCGTCTGTTGCGGTAATCGCTGAGGAGACAGCATCTATCGGTGTGGAAATTGACGCCACAGTGAGGGACCTCAAGGATCTTTCCAGGGCAGTAGCAAGTTCAAAAGTTATTTTTGATTTACCTGCATTCAAAAATTTACAGAATTTTTCAATTGCTGTGCCAACTGAGGCAATAGGCAGAACAAACCCTTTTGTTCCTACTATATGGAAATTAAAGATGAAGACTACGGAGGAAGTAGCAGACAAAGGCGTAATTTCTCAGGTTGGCGCGCAATCTGCCTTGGTCACTGAAACGCAGTCGGAAACCTCGGCAAACTTAATTGGCGGTATTACTGGGGGGATTTAATACTATAATGGCAATACTGGACACATTCGTTCTTCATGGGATTATAAAGAAGGATCAAATTCCCGAGCTTTTGAAGAGTTTGAATGACGGAGCAAAGATAGAGGATGTTCTTACAGAAGCAGGAGTTACAAAAGAAAATATTTTGAAAGGACGAGGTTTTTATTACAATCTGCCAACACGCGACCTGAAAGGCAAAGGTATAGATTTTGAAATTTTGAAATATATTCCAGAGGATTCAGCTTCGTATTATCGTTTTGCTCCAATTGCGGTTGTAAACGAGGTTCTAGAGATTGGGATTACCGATCCGGAAAACATAGAAGCTCGCGACGCGCTTCAGTTTATAGCAACAAAAATTGGAATGCCGTTCAAAATATTCCTAATATCAAATGATGATTTGAAGGTTATTCTTGGGAGCTATCGTGGACTTACAGGGGAAGTGACAAAAGCACTTTCAGAACTTGAGGTTGATATAAATGATGTGGACAAGAAGGAGCTGCTTAAAGAAAAGACTGCAACAGAAGGCGATGAGGTAAAAAAGGAAACGCACGTTAAAGAGGATGCACCAGTTGCAAAAATTACTGCGGTTATCCTCCGTCATGCGACAGAAGGCGGTGCGTCCGATGTGCACATCGAACACACGGGCGAAAATGTGCGCGTACGTTTTCGTGTTGACGGTGAGCTTTTTACAAGCCTCATTCTTCCTGTTGGCGTGCACAATTCGGTAGTCGCCCGTATTAAAATTCTCGCCTCTCTCAAACTCGACGAAAAAAGAAAACCGCAAGATGGGCGTTTTTCTGCGCGTATAGATGGACGCAAAATTGACTTTCGTGTTTCAACCTTTCCTGCGTACTATGGAGAAAAAGTGGTAATGCGTATTTTAGATACACAAAGAGGGGTTCAAAAGCTTGATGATATCGGTTTCCGTCCAGAACACCTTGCTCTCGTACGAAAAGCTCTTGCGCGTCCGTATGGAATTATCCTCATCACTGGTCCAACTGGGTCTGGTAAATCAACCACGCTTTATTCTATGCTGAACGAGCTTGACAAGGAGACAAAAAATATCGTGTCACTTGAGGACCCTGTTGAATATAACATCGGTGGAATTAGTCAGTCGCAGATGCGACCGGAAATTGGTTATACTTTCGCGACAGGTCTTCGCACTACGCTTCGTCAGGACCCTGATATCATTATGGTTGGTGAAATTCGCGATGCGGAGACGGCTCAACTTGCCATCCAAGCGGCGCTCACGGGACACTTGGTGCTTTCCACACTTCACACAAACACGGCTATCGGAGCTATTCCGCGTCTTGTAGATATGGGTATTGACCCGTATCTTATCGCGCCAACACTAGTGCTTTCTGTGGCTCAACGTCTTGTAAAAAAGATTTGTCCTGGCGGAGCAAAAGAAGTGCCTAACGAGGGAGCTATCAATATGATTATTGAAAAACAATTTCAGGATTTTCCAGATGAATTTAAAAGCCAACTTAATATTGGAAGACCGCTTCATGAGGCAGTTTCAACACAGGATTGTCCATCTGGGTCACGCGGACGTCTCGCAGTATTTGAAGTTTTTCATGTAGATAAAGAAATTGAAAAGATTATTTTGACAGAGCCAACAGAGGTCAGGCTTTATGAAGCATCTCGCAGGAAAGGAATGTTTACAATGAAAGAAGATGCAATTTTGAAGAGTATGGATAAGATTGTGCCATTTCAGGAGATAAATACACTGTAAACGGAGAACAATTGACAATTAACAATTGACCACTGACATTTGATTGAGGTGAGCGACAGAATGGTTTTGCGCTTCGCGCAAAACCATTCTGTCAAAAGTCCGTGAAAGCGGTGTCAGTTGTCAAATGTTGAGAAGTCTTTGCTTAAAGACTTCTCGGTGGTATACTAATTAAACTATGGGATCAAACCAAATTACAAAAAAGATATTAATTGTAGATGACGATAAGTTCCTTCTTGATATGTACACTTTTAGGTTCAAGGAGAATGGATTTGATGTTACACAAGCTTTTGGGAGTGTTGACGCGCTCAGTAAGCTAAAAGGAGGTATTGTACCCGACGTGATGCTTCTTGATGTGGTTATGCCAACAATGGACGGCTTTGAGTTGCTAAGCATTATAAAAAATGAAAAACTTGCGCCATCCGCAAAAGTTATCGTACTTTCAAATTTAGGGCAATTAAGCGATGTGAAAAAAGGTCGCAACCTTGGCGCAAATGGATATGTGATAAAATCCTCGGCAACTCCGTCTGAAGTTGTGAAGAAAGTTATGCTTGTTTTGGGTGGAGAAGAATCGTTTGCTGAAGTAGATTAAAATGCATATGACAAATAAGAATTACAAAGAAGAGATTGAGGTACTAATTGCGCGCGCTATATCCGATGGAGCGTCTGATATCCACCTTTCAGCGGGTCATTACCCAACCTTTCGCGTTTCTGGGGGTTTGGTCCCACTTATGAATCTTTCGGTACTTACATCAGAAGACACGATGGGAATGCTAACTCAAATTATTGCGCCCGATTTTAAGGAACGCTTTCTTGCGAACAGAGAGATTGATTTTTCCTATGATTTTCACAACAAAGGTCGTTTCCGCGGAAGCGCATTTTTCCAGAAGAATGCTGTTGGAATTGCTCTTCGCGCAATTCCAACGCATGTTAAAACGATAAGCGAGCTCAACCTCCCGCCGATTTTGGAAATGTTCACTAGAAAGAAACAAGGATTCTTTCTTGTAGTGGGGCCGGTGGGGCAGGGCAAGTCCACAACCCTAGCGTCAATGGTGGAGATTATTAACCGCGAGCGCGCGGAGCATATCGTAACTATTGAAGATCCAATAGAGTATTTGTTTAATTCACAAAAAGCGATTGTCGATCAGCGCGAGGTTGGTATAGACACCAAAGATTTTAGGTCAGGTCTTCAGTCGGTATTCCGCCAAGATGTGGATGTGATTATGATCGGCGAAATGCGTGATCCCGAAACAATTTCCACTGCTGTGACTGCCGCTGAAACTGGCCATCTCGTTCTTTCCACTCTTCATACAAACAATGCATCACAGACGATAGACCGTATCATAGACTCGTTCCCTGGTGACCAGCAATCACAGATTCGCGTACAACTTGCTGGTTCTTTGGTCGGTATTTTTTCTCAACGCCTAGTTCCACGCATTTCAGGCGGACTTATACCTGCATATGAGCTTTTGATAAATAACACAGCTGTCTCAAGCCTCATTCGTGAAGGACGTACTCACGAGGTAGATATCGTTATTGAAACAGGAATGAAGGACGGTATGATTGATATGAATCGCAGTCTTTCGGAACTCGTGCTCAAAGGTGAGGTTAGTCCTGAAACTGCTCTTTTGTACTCCTTCAATCCGAAAGGACTTGAGCGGATGCTTCAGAGTTGAGAAAATTTTTAATTTCAAATTTCAAATTTTTAAATAAAGAAACCAAAATGATTTAATGTTTAAAAATTAGTAAATTAGAATTTATTTTGAAATTTGGAATTAGACATTTAAAATTATAGAACCAATGCTATTTTCATACAAAGCGGTTACCAAAGAAGGCGGAGAAATATTAGGCACTATTGAAGCGCAAAACCAAGACTCTGCGATAAATGCGCTTCAAAGAAGCGGTCTTGTTGTGGTTTCTGTTCGTTCCGCAGACTCAAAAAGTCTTTTTGAGATTGATATAAATATTTTTAATCGAGTTTCAGCAAAAGAAATTTCAATTATTTCTCGGCAAATTGCGACACTTCTGGATGCGCATGTTCCAGCGTTAAAAACATTTCGACTTATAGCGTCAGAAGCAGAAAACCCGCTCGTCGCAAAAAAGTTTACAGAAATATCTGACGACATACAAAATGGCGTGCCTATCTCTGGCGCACTCTTCAAACATCCAAGTTTGTTTTCGGATTTTTATGTAAACATGGTTATTGGAGGTGAGGAGTCTGGCAAGCTCGCGGAAACTTTTAACGCGCTGGCGGATTACCTGGAACGTTCACATGAGCTTATGTCAAAGGTACGGGGAGCGCTAATTTATCCATCTTTCGTTATAGTTACTTTCGTCGTGGTGATGGTGCTCATGCTCACGCTTGTTATTCCGAAACTCTCTGACATCATTACACAGAGCGGACAGGAAGTGCCGTTCTATACAACAGTAGTAATTAAGGTTAGTTTCATGATGGTAAACTACGGAGTATTTCTTGTGATGGTTCTTGTGGCGGCAGTTTTCTTTTTATGGCGGTTTACTCGTGGAACAAGTTTTCTTGCCCATACGAAACTTTGGTTTCCTGTTATTGGTAATTTATATAGAACGCTCTATTTATCTCGTATTACTGACAATATGCATGTGATGTTGAGTAATGGTATTTCCATGGTACGCTCTATTGAGATAACTGCAAAGGTTGTGGATAATGAAATTTTTCAAAATATTCTCAAGGAATCAGTAATTGCGGTGAAGGGCGGCGCGCCTCTTTCCGCGACACTTGTTGGACGTCCAGAAATCCCAAATGTTATGATTCAAATGATTAAAGTTGGTGAAGAAACAGGCGAGCTGGGAAACATCCTTCAAAAACTTTCATTTTTTTACAAAAAAGAGGTTGAAAATGCAATTACTACTGTAGTTTCTATGATTGAGCCGGTGATGATTGTCGCCCTCGGCATTGGGGTTGGTGGAGTACTTGCTTCTGTGCTTATTCCTATTTACCAGATTGCGGGGAATGTGTAGCGAGCACAAGCAAAGCTTGCGCTCGACAATTGACCTGTGACAATTAACAATTGACAGGGTGCAGGTTTACGCTTCGCGTAAACCTGCACCTCCCTGCATTTTCGTCAAACGTCACATGTCAAAGGTTAATTGTTCCGAGGGACTTATCCACAGCCCTATTGCGTTAAATAAAGCACTAATGGTACAATAAGCGAGTGTAGAGAGAGGGCGGCGATATGGCCATGCCGCTCTCTTTCACAAATAATTTATCAAGTTAATTACTCGTTTAAAAATATTATGAAATCAAAAGGTTTTACACTTATCGAACTCTTGGTTGTTATCGCAATCATCGGTATCCTCGCATCTGTTGTGTTGGCGTCGCTCAACAGCGCACGTTCAAAGGGAGCAGATGCCGCAATCAAGTCAGGTCTTGCAAACGCTCGCGCGCAAGCAGAGCTTTACTATGACGCACAGACCCCTAATACATACGCAGGCGTTTGCGCTGCTACGACTGGCGTAGCTACAATGGTTGCAGGAGCTGCAGTTGCTGCAGGTGTAGCTGCACCAATAAACAATGGTGCAACACAGCTTGCAACAACAGCAAACTGTAATGATGCTGCAGGTGGATGGGCGGCGTCAGTTCCACTTAAGACAACATCAGGAGCCTCATTCTGGTGTGTTGATAATAGCGGAAAGTCAGCATCTACCTCACTACTCGCAACAGGCATTACCGCTTGTCCCTAATAGTTTCTAGTTAGATAGTATTTTAGGGCTTAAACCCTAAACAAAAAAACAAACCCCTCCTAGCAGGGGCTTGTTTTTTTGTTTACATTATAATTATTCCTTGGTAGTATTAAAGTACTATTAATTTGTAGCAGGCAGAAATATTATTTATATGAAACAAAAAGGTTTTACACTTATCGAGCTTCTAATCGTTATCGCAATCATCGGTATTCTCGCGTCTGTTGTTCTTGGAGCCCTCAATACTGCCCGTACAAAGGCAACAGATGCTGCAATAAAATCAAGTTTGACAAATATGAGAGGGCAGGCAAGTCTTTGGTATGACGATCATACATATGTGTATGCTGCTACTGGTGATGAATATGCAGTAAATACCTGCCCGGCTGTTATAGAGACAAACGTCAATATTTTCTCAGACCCAAAGATTTTTGAGGGTGTAAGCGCAGCATATGATAAGGCAGGTGGCGTCGCGTTCAGTCGTTGTGTTGCATCTGCAGATACCTGGGCAATCGCAGTACAACTTAAAACCTCGGATGGTTTTGCTGGAGGAGAGCCTGATGCTTGGTGTGTTGATAGTACAGGTGCATCGAGATCTTACTCTTACGTTGGAGCAGAGGTTATTGCTACAGGTCCAATAAATGCTTCAGACGCCTGCAAATAAACAATAAATTAAAAACACCCAGCCACCTAGAATGGCTGGGTGTTTTTAATTATGGTAAAATAGTTATATGGATTTTTTGATGCTCGGTATTGTTTTTATTTTTGGTACGATTATTGGTAGTTTTTTGAATGTTGTGATTTACCGCTACAATAGCGGAACTTCGCCACTTACCGGTCGTTCGCAGTGTTTCTCGTGTGGAAGAACCCTCACATGGCGTCAGCTTGTGCCAGTGTTAAGTTTCATGGCCTCACGTGGACGTTGCTCGCAATGTGGCGTGCGACTCTCGTGGCAATATCCGATAGTGGAAATTCTTTCTGGTGTAATTTTTGTGTCAGTTTTTTTGCTCGACAAGCCTGTTTATGAAACAGTACTACTGCTCGTAATCTTTTCAACGCTCCTCGTTATCGCGGTGTATGACTTGCGCCACCAGATCATTCCGGACGGACCTGCGATTTTTTTTGCGTTACTTTCACTTTTTTGGTTTATTTGGTCTACACCTGCAAGTTTTGAGAGACTTTTACAATTTCCATATTACTGGACGCTCATCGCGGGACCGATGTTATTTTTTCCATTCTGGGCGCTTTGGTTTGTGTCAAAAGGTCGCTGGCTTGGCCTCGGTGACGGCAAGCTCGCGCTTGGTATCGGGTGGTTCCTCGGTGCAACACTCGGAGGCTCGGCAATTATGCTCGCATTTTGGATAGGAGCTGTATACGCACTGTGCACAATGGGACTGCAGAAAGCTCACCAAAAGCTAAAGGTCGTATCTCCCGCGTTTGCGTCAATTGTCAATTGTCAATTGTCAAATGTTCCCCTAAACATGAAAAGTGAAATCCCATTTGGACCATTTCTTATTCTCGCGACATTCATTGTATACTTTACAGGAGTTAACTTTTTTGACGGCTCGGTTAATTTCTTTACCTTTTTATGAATCAGCCAGAAGAACAATTAACAACTAACACTGCCTCGCAGACAAGTGACACACAGATTTTCGCCCTGCGAAAATCTGGCGTCAGATGTCACAGGTCAATTGTTAAACGTTCCACAAATGGTTTTACACTCGTTGAACTTTTAGTTACAACTGGCATTTTTGTTCTAATGACAGGAGTCGTGTTGTCAAATTATCGCATTTATGATACTAATGCGTTTTTTGCAAACGCTTCCGAGGACATCGTCCTCGCTCTTCGTCAGGCGCAAGTGTATGGTGTTGGTGTGAAAAAAAATGTAACGGGAATCTGTGGTGGAGCTTCAGAGTTTGATTGCTCTTACGGAGTTTATTTCTTGCAAGGCGCGAATAGTATTATTATTTTTGCAGATGCTAATGGTGACAGGGTATACACATCATCAGGTGACTCTATCGTGGAGACAGTTCGCTGGGGGAATTCAATTTCTATATCTGGGCTCTTATGCGGTTCTTTTTCATGTGTTCCTGGTATTGCAAATGTTACGTTTAAGCGCCCGAGTCCGGACGCTTTCATCGCGAATGCCGCATCGCAACCAGTTTCCATAGGCTTGCTAGCTATAACTTTAACAGATTCAAATACAGGCAAATCATCTACTATAACGGTAACAAGTGCTGGGCAAATTTCCCTTCAATAAAATGAATAAACTTCGCGACAAAAAAGGGTTCACGCTCATAGAGATGACAGTCTCCCTCGGGCTTTTCACTATAATAATGTTCATTGCAACGAGCGCGTTTCTTTCTATTGTAAATACAGACAGGAAAGCCCGTTCAGTACGTATCGCGGCTGATAATCTAAATATTGCGCTTGAAGATATGTCTAGAAGAATTAAGACGGGTAGCACCTATAATTGCGGAGGAGGTTTGGGGACTGCTGATTGTCCTACGCCATTGAGTTTATTTGCATTTACAGAGCAAGACGGAACCACACGTACAACATATTCTCTTTCTCTTAGTGATAACGCTATTTTTCGCGGTGCAGAGAGGATTACTTCTCCAGAAATTAATATCACAGGTTTAAAGTTTCTTGTATCTGGGAGTAATCCACCACCAGATACAAAACAGCCAATGGTGACCATCGTCATCGACGGCTCGCTTGGTGCGGGTGTGGCTAGTTCTACATTTAAGATTCAAACGACTGTAACTCAAAGAGTATATGACAACTAATATGAAAGAACAATTGACAATTAACACCGCAACACAGACATGTGACCAGCAGATTTTCTCAAAGCGAAAATCTGCTGTTAATGGTCAAATGTCAATGGTCAAATGTTCCCCACGGGGGTTTACCCTCGTTGAAACACTTGTTGCGATTGCGATACTCATTATTGCAGTTGTTGGCCCCATCTCACTTATCGGCGACGCGCTCCATAAACTTTATTATGCAAAGGACCAAATGATAGCAATTAATCTTGCGCAGGAGGGGATCGAGGCTGTTCGGCAAATTAGAGATAGTAACATGCTCAGCGGGGACACGTGGACCAAAGACTTTGGTAATGGTGATTGTGCAGGACCACTCAATTGCATAGTAGACGCCCCTGCTGCAATTCCTGTTGAGAAATGCACCGGAGGTTGTGGAACAATAGTGTATATAGATCCGAGCGACGGATTTTATCATCAATACTCTTCGCCTTCCGGCGTCGTTATACCCACTAATTTTTCCCGTCAAATAAATACAAGCATTAATGTTGATGAAGCTACGGTTACCTCCACTGTAACGTGGAAGACTGGCGGGGATTCGGGGACTGTTTCAGTTTCTGAAAACCATTTTAAATGGGCAATATGAAAAACTTAACAAAAACACGGAAACGAGGGGTGGTGCTTTTGATAGCTATTTTAGTAGGCGGTGTAGCTCTTGCTGTGGGTTTTGGTGTATACCACCGCACCTACAAGGAGCTTTTGTTCGCTTCGTTTTGGAAACAGACACAGGTGGCGTTTTCCGCTGCAGATAGCGGACTTGAGTGTGCGCTTTATTGGGAATTGCACCCAGCACAAGCA
>JBAQCU010000042.1:0-8343 GCA_049294435.1 Minisyncoccia bacterium | reverse complement strand
ATCCAGTCGCTTTAAAGCGACTGGATGGTTTTTATTTTGTTGTGCGGATAGGGCTCTCGGTCACGGATTACTTAGGGCTCTTCCGCTATTAACTTCCCCATTTCATCTCAGATTTGCACGTATCATATCTGAAAAATCCCTCAACATATCTCGATATGCCTCAGTATTTTTCAAACATGCTACGCGTAAATCTGAGCGAAAAACAGGAAAGTTAATAGCGGAAGAGCCCTAAGCTTTTTGTTTCGCTTTGCTCGCAAAAATCTAAGTATCCGCTACCCCACCTCATTATTTTTGATTACAAAAATATATTCCGGCTTTCGATTCTGATTTTTGCACATCAAAAATCATGTCGTAAGATTTTCACAATATAATTGTGTGAAATTTACGACTCCACGCAAGCCAAGCAGTTGGCTTGCTCTATCCGCACAATTAAAAAGCCCCTTTCGGGGCAATTTTAATTGTGCGGATAGGGAGAATCGAACTCCCACTCTCTCGTTGGCAACGAGGAATTCTACCATTAAATTATATCCGCATCTTTTCTTATAAATTCCAACTTGAAAGCATATTAGGGAACAATGAAATCAATATTAACATTTTTTTTTAAAAATATCTACTAATACCATCTCTAAAAAATCATTTCCGATATAACCCAAAAATTCAGGCTACGACTTCGAGAAAAATCCTCAAAATATCCCGATATTCTTCGTATTTTTCTCTTTGTCTCGCCTTGAATTTTGGGCTTCTATCGGAAGCATTTTATTAGAGATGGTATAAAAACATGAACGGTCAAACACAGTATTCGGGTCGTTTTGTGTTGTATCTCTCTTTATCTTTTACAACCATACAGAGTCCCAAACCAGTCAGAAAGAAAGTGTGTTTTTTGGAATGCACAACATTTGTGCGGTTTCTTCATAATTTTCACCAAATTTACGATGTTTGGTAGCTTGACGTGTGCCAGTACGCATTTGTATAAAGTATACCGCGGGTGTGCAGTTTTCCACTGCTACAGCATTTTTTAGTGTCAGAACAATTCTCTTTAAAGGACACCCTATACAAGAAGCCATTACTTTGACACATTATGTCAACCTCAAATGACGGGAAATATGCAGATAATACGAAAATCTGTGGATAACTATGTGGATAGTGTTGATAAAGGACATAAAAATATGTCGATGTCGACCATGGATTCTTAAAGGACATAAGGCATAAGCGCAAAAAACCCTTGTAAATAAAGGTTTCACAGAAATCTACCCATTATGCAGTAGAAAATATGGTAAAATGTAGATGTTTCACGGGAAACACACTGGATGGTACAATAAATATCAATGACAGAACCCACAAAAAGACAGCAAATAGGTAGACTAGGGGAGGATATTGCTACAAAATACTTAGAAAATAAGGGTTTTTCTATAATTGAGCGAAATTACCTTAAAAAATGCGGTGAAATTGATATTATTGCCAAAAAAGCTGGAATTACCCACTTTATTGAGGTAAAAAGCGTTACACGTGAAAACATTGTCAAAAATGTTTCTCGGGTAACGAATAAATACCGCCCAGAAGATAATCTGCACCCTTACAAACTCAAGAGACTAGCGCGTGTAATTCAGTTGTATCTGCTTGAAAAACACTCAAACGGGGAACCAGAGTGGGTTTTTGACGCTATTACTGTGCAAATTGATACAATAAAGCGACAGACTCGCGTGAAGTTCTTGGAGAATATTGTGTTGTAGTAACCCCTCACACCCAGCTGCTACACTAGCCCAAAATCCTTGTCTTTGCGAGCTTTGCGAAGCAATCCAGCGTTTAACGATTAGCTCCTGGATTGCTTCGCTTCCGCTCGCAAAGACGACAATCTCGTTGTTTTTTGTATTTTTGAGAAGTAGGTGTGAGGGGTTACGTGTTGTAGTCTTCGCAAATAGGCATAGGTGTGCTATGATTTCATAACGGTTTCACGCAGAAATAACGATTAAATCCTGCGTCGGGGTTTAGTATTCGGTAGTACGTCTGCGTGGGGTTAAGTTTTGTGTCGGGGTGTAGTATATCGGTAGTACGTCTGCTTTGGGAGCAGATAGGCCGAGTTCGATTCTCGGCACCCCGACACAAAACTTAACTGGAAGTGTCTAAACACTTCCGCGGAAATCTCCGTAAGAGATTTAGATATAACGAATACAATATTTTAACATCGCTCGGACGCCGTGCAAGTGATTACATTTTCACGCGCTCTTCGCTCGTCAAAATAGGCCGAGTTCGATTCTCGGCACCCCGACACAGTTTTTAATCGGAAGGCCACGATAAATCTAGGACACTGCGATTTCAACAAGTTGAGTACAACTTAAGAAATCGGGAGCAGGGGATGCTTCCGTGGAAATCTCCAGAAGAGATTTAGATATAGCCCTGTACAATATATTCTGCGTTCGCTCAGAAACGCAAAATACTACTTTTTCGCTTCGTTAGCTCACTTGAATATAGGCCGAGTTCCCTACCCGCCACTGCCTATCGCTCAAACAAGGAAGCAGTCAGGCGATGGCAGGCGGGGATTTTAGTACCTCTAAATTATTGCAGATTCTCGCAGGCGCGCAACCATGAATACTTTTCCGCATATTGATGATTATTTTTTTCATTAGTAGTATATACTATAAAATGAAATGAAACTTGGTACAAAAATTAACCTTGTGTTGGTGACTGTGGTCGTTGTAACATTAACAATTGCGTTTTGGATTATTATTAATATTGAAGGGAAAAATCTTAAAGAGCAGGTTGTTAGTGACGCAGGAATAGTGATTGATATTTTGCGGATAGATATCGAGCGTATGTTTTCGCAAATTCAAAAACAAGAAGCCCGCCTTCAGGGGAATGTTGACCAGGCCAGCAAGGCATCAGGAGTAAAATATATCACTGTTAATGATGTAGAAAATAAATATATTGCCGCCACTAATCATGCCATTGTTGGACAGAAAATAGACGAAACAAATCTTGCTGTTATTGCAGAGCTCAAAAAAACACGCAGTGTGGTAAATACTAAAAGAGATGAAGGCGAATATTATGAAATTGAACGCCATATTCCAGTTTTTATTAACATAGAAGACTCACAATCAGATATCATCAGTGTGATTGAAATAGAAGTTGTTACTCGCTCTAAAAACGCAACGGATGTTCGCGAATCAGAGAAGCTTATACAGGATATCGCCCTTGGTATTGAACAGAATACTCGCGCTGTTATCTTGGCATACAATGAGGATATGGTCGCATTGCGACGGATTGTCAGCAGTGTCGCTGGATCTAATTTTTTCAACGATTTCGTTATTTTTAATAATCAACTTGAAATTATCGCAAATACAAGCGGGCTACCTAATGAATTTGCGAATGACCCAACAGAGTACAAACAGATTCGCGAAGACGTATTTGCTGGCAAATACACCGTTAAAGAAACGGATCGATTGCATAATGATAAGAGAGTCATTATGCGCGTTGTCCCGATAACATCGCGCAACGAAAAAACTGGGGAAGTGAAAATTATTGGTCTTATTGAGACGCACATTTTAAAAGAATCATACGAGACGCGCGTCAATGAACTTAAAATTCGCATGCTTGCTGTCGGAATTGTATTTACAGCCGTACTTGTTATTGTTCTAGCGGTTATTCTTGAACGCAAGGTCGTTGGGCCAATTCGCAGATATTCAGTTGTTGCAAAGAAGATTGCTGACGGGGATTTTAGTCAAACAGTAGAGCACACATCGAATGATGAGATCGGGCGTTTTGGACAAGCATTCAATTCGATGGTGGTAAATTTGCGTGAGCTTGATAAATTGAAATCAGATTTTATCTCGGTTGCGGCCCATCAACTTCGCACGCCACTTTCAGGCGTGAAGTGGGTTTTGAAACTTCTTCTCGACGGTGATCTCGGTGGTATCAATGATGACCAGAAGGGGATGCTTAAGCGCGGGTATGAGACGAATGAAAAGATGATCCAGCTTGTGAACGATCTTCTTAATGTGTCGCGCATTGAAAATGGCAAGTTTGGCTACAGATTTGAGAGAAATGATTTTATGAAACTTCTCAATACTCTTGTAGAGAATACAGTACTGCCGTCAAAAGAGCGCAATATTGAAGTAATTCTAGAAAATCGCGCAGGTATGGTTCCTGAATTTTTGTTCGACCCAGAGAAACTTCTTATCGCTCTTCAAAATATTGTGGACAACGCAATGAAGTATACACTTCCAGGCGGTCGTGTAACTATTGTTGTTGAAAAGCGCGGAGATTATATTGAAGTAAAAGTCACTGATACAGGGGTCGGTATTCCGAAAGCGGACATAGCGAAACTGTTCTCAAAATTCTTCCGTGCGGCGAACGTGATTCATCTGCAGACAGATGGTTCCGGGCTCGGACTGTTCATTGTGAAAAGCATTATTATGCGACACGGTGGACAGATTTGGGTTGATTCAGTGGAGGGGAAAGGAACTACAATTACTGTCGTTGTGCCTGTTATAGATGAATTGTTGCCAAAAGAAAATGGTGTTACAGATTCAACTCAAATAATCACTCAAGCAGGGGAGTCGGCAAAAAATATCATTGCATCCTAGCAGTTATAAAATATTTATAATATACTATAAGGACTATTATGGAAGCAAAAAAGAGAATTATTATTGTTGAGGATGATGCAGTACTCCGTGATGTCCTTGCAGAAAAGCTTGAGAATAGCGGTTATGTTGTGGACAAAGCCCAAGATGGAATTATCGCGATGGAGAAGATTCACGAAGCTAGGCCCGACTGTGTTCTTTTGGATATTTTGATGCCAAGAAAAGGAGGGATTGAAGTTCTTGAAGACCTTCATGATGACCCATTATTAAGCTCTATACCAGTTATCATCATTTCAAACTCCGGTCAGCCTGTAGAAATACAGCGCGCGAGAGAACTTGGAGCCAGAGAATTTTTGATTAAGGCGGTATTTGATCCAAATGAAGTGCTTGAAAAAGTTGAGCGCGTGCTTGCTGGAGGCTCCATGCCGTCACAAGGAGAGTGGGGTGTTCGCACGCAAAATGTAACTGGTGCTGGCGCGGCAGAGCATCCAGTAGCAGGTCCCACGGTGGCACAAGCTAGAGCAAACGTCGCGCAAGCTGTTGCGGAGGGCAAGGTGTTCATTCTTGTTATTGAGGATGATAAATTCTTGCGTGAGCTTCTCGTTAGAAAACTTTCAAGTGAAGGATTTGATGTGCAAAATGCAATTGATGCAGAAGCGGCTTTTGCTATTTTGGCAGAACGAAAGCCGACGGTGATATTGTGTGATTTAATTTTACCAGGGATTGATGGTTTTGAGATATTAAGACATATTAAGGCAGACCCGAAAACTGCGGATATCCCCGTTGTTATTTTGAGCAACCTTGGCCAAAAAGAAGACCTCGAAAAGGCGATGGCGCTTGGCGCAAAGGACTTTATGGTAAAGGCAAATTTTACTCTTGATGAGATTGTGGCAAAGGTGCGATCAATAGTGTAATTTTTAAAATATTTGCATAAGAGAACACCCATCTCTGGGCAAGCTATAAATTTGCCAATTCGTAATTGCGAAATGGGCGCGCTCTTGCTATGATGTCCCGAGAAGAAACTGCGGGTATAGTTTAGTGGTAGAATAAGGGATTTCCAATCCTTTGATCGGAGTTCGATTCTCCGTACCCGCACAATGTAAAAATCCTCCACCATTTTGGTTGGAGGATTTTTACATTGTGCGGGTACAGCAAGCCAACTATTTGGCTTGCGTGGAGTCGTAAATTTCACACAATTATATTGTGAAAATCTTACGACATGATTTTTGATGTGCAAAAATCAGAATCGAAAGCCGGAATATGTTTTTGTATTCAAAAACGATGAGGCGGGGTAGCGGATACTTATACCATCCCCAATTAACCTCTTCGCATCCCGCCCAAAATATTGGCTGCAACTTTGAGAAAAATTTTCAATGAATCTCGATTCACTTCAAATTTCTCTCTTCGTTTCGCTCGATATTTTGGGCGGGATACACGAAGGACTTAATTGGGGATGGTATTAATGCTCGCAGGCGATTTTGCAAAATCGCATCGCGCAGTGTCGATTGAAGCGCGATCACCCGAGAACATTTAGTAATCCGTGACCGAGAGCCGTGCCCGCACAATATATAGAAAAAACCCAGCGGGAGCTGGGTTTTTTCTATAAGAATTTTGTAATTTACTTTACTGCATCCTTTAGCGCCTTTGCTGCTCGGAACTTTGGAACTGTTGTTGCTTTTACCTGAATACTCTCTCCAGTTTTTGGGTTGCGTGCTGTGCGTGCTGCGCGAGCCTTTGTTGAAAAGATACCGAGGCCTGCGATTGATACTTCGTCGCCTTTCTTGAGAGTCTTCACCATCTCACTTAGGATTGCATCAAGTGTCTGTTCTGCTAATACTTTTGTGCCACCCATTTTTTCGTGGATGATTTCTGCGATAGCTGCTTTGTTCATAATTTTTTCTAATTGTGGGGGCCGTTACATAATAATTTCCTACTAAACTCTCTGTTTTTCGGCTGTAACTTATTGAAAATTTTTCTAGATATAATAAATATCTTTCAAAATTTTCAACGTCGTTTCGCTCGAAAAACAAAGAGCTAGTAACGGAACTTATTATGTAGCGGTCCCCGATTAACCTTTTAATTTAATACTTAAAACTTGTGGCTCCTCGGGTGCAACGGCTCACCCGAGCCCCCTTGCAAATAAGTATACCCCCCTAGGTTTTTTTACGCAATAGATACAAGGGAATTATGGAAGATTGCCAAAATGCGAAAACTACTCTGTAGTTTTTTGCTATCTTGCGTACTCTATTGCGCGTGATTCGCGTATAACTGCCACTTTTATTTCACCTGGGTACTTGAGCTCCTTTTCAATGCGTATCGCAATGTCCCGCGCAAGTTTTTTTGCCTCAAGGTCAGTAATCTCTTCAGGCCTTACAAACACGCGAAGCTCTCTTCCGGCTTGTATTGCATAGGTTTTTTCTACAACAGGGAAGGACTTAGCGATCCCCTCAAGGTCCTCAAGGCGTTTTATGTAGTTTTCTGCCGAGTCTCTACGGGCACCTGGACGACCACCGGAAATAGAGTCAGCTGTTTGTACAATAATTGATTCCAGCGTCTCATAAGGGTATTCCTCGTGGTGTGATTGCATTGCTTGAATAATTCGTTGATCCACTCCAAACTTCTGAAGTATTTTACGGCCGATTTCCACATGCGTACCTTGTACCTCGTGGTCTACCGCTTTTCCAATGTCGTGAAGAAGCGCCCCTGCTTTTGCTACGGCAACATTTCCACCGATTTCCTCGGCAATCATTCCAGCAATATGTGCCATTTCTATGGAATGCTGGAGAACATTTTGACCATAGCTTGTACGGAAATGCAGACGCCCAAGTATCGCGACAATTCGCGGGTCAAGGTTAAAAACTCCGCATTCGTACGCTGCCTGCTCCCCCTTCTCTCTTGTTATTTTGTTTATATCCTCGCGAGCTTTTTCAGCAGCCTCCTCTATTTTTGCAGGCTGAATACGGCCATCCTCTATGAGGGATTCCAATGCCACCCGCGCAATTTGACGCCGAATTGGGTCAAAAGAAGAGATAAGGATAGAGCCTGGGGTGTCGTCAACAACTACCTCCACGCCAAGAGCGCGCTCAAAAGCACGAATATTTCTACCTTCTTTTCCTATAATTTTCCCCTTTATCTCATCAGACGAGATAGGAACTGATGTTGCCATTATTTCTGCGGCTGTAGATGTTGCTAGACGTTGAATAGAAGTAGCAAGAATATCCCGCGCTTTTAGAGCAAGCCGTTCCTCTCCATATGTCTCAAGTTTTTTAATCCTGGCTAAAAGGTCCTCTTCATAGGTTTTTTCAACCCTTTTGACGAGCTCTTCTTTTGCGTCCTCGGTATCTAGGCGAGCAACGCGTTCAAGCTCCTTGTGGACAAACTCGTTTTCCTTGTTTGTTTTTTCGCGAATTGCCTTTAGTTCCTCAGTTTTTTCTTTAATGTGGGCAACCTCACTGTCTATGTCTGTTTGTCTTTTGTCTAGAAATTCTTCCTTCTTAATTAATCGCTCTTCAATTTTTTTGAAGCGTTCGGATTGCTCACGCTCTTCTTCGTGAAGTTCTCGTCCATAAACTTCGGCTCTTCTGTCGGCTTCCTCAATGATTTTCTGCGCCTCCTCTTTGGCAGAAAGAAGAACTTGTTTTACTTCAATCTCAACTGACCCTTTTTTGCTCACCGCAACAAACCATCGCAAAAGGTAGCCGAGTGCCGCACCGACCAGAATTGCCATCACGCCTCCAAGCGTGAGTGCAATATTAATGTCCATAAA
>JBAQCU010000041.1:0-22873 GCA_049294435.1 Minisyncoccia bacterium | reverse complement strand
TTTGGCGGGGGGATTTTTTTGAAAAGGTATTGGCGATGGGGCTTCGGGCGTGTTTCTCTTTGAAGAGAGAAACCGACGGAATTCAGGATGCAATATTGTGCCTCTCCTTTCTTTCCGCCAGTGCATCCCCTCCTTAGGTGGGCCCATCCTCGGCATTCGCCTCGGACTTTTTCCGCTAGGGCTACGAGTGGCTAGATGTCTTCGTTTGGGTGTGTCCTTGCCTTGCATCTGCTCTCTAGTGTCATCGGGTCATTTGGGCGGAAATGACCCGATGACGCTCCTGGAAGCAAGGTAAACACCCCGCTATTTGGGGGAAGAAAGGAATCCTTCCCCCAGCTTCGGGCTCCTCCTCGCCGTGGAACATAGTGTTTTTAGTACTTTATTAGTTACTATTTAACCTATATATTATGGCTTCGTTTGGCAGGCCTACGGAGTCCGCCACTCGCACAACCCCCTTCCACTTTTTCATTCTAGAGTTTGTGGTGTCGCTTTCGCTTTTAAACTATGAGACTCCGAAAACGGCGGCACTCGTCCTTTAGTCAGGGACGCCCTAGCGGAAAAAGCCCGAGGCTCAAATGCATCGTGCTTACCCCCAGTGTGTGCGAGTACGCACACACTTTACCCTCCCATGCGCGCACGGGAATCACTCCCTATTTTTAAATTTTAGAATACGAAGTTGCTTGTCCTTTCTTTGCATTTTGTTTTATCTTTCCTTCTTTTGTGAGTGTCGCAAGATAGCGGGTAGCGGTTGAGTCTGACACATGGAGGAGATTCTCAACTTCGTTGTTGGTAATCATTGTTTGCTTCGCAAACAATGAGAGTATGCGATCAAGTTTCTTTCTCTTTTTGTTTTGCCTTGCGTTCAGTGCTTTTGTAAAAAGTTCACGCATTGATTTTGTGAATGCTTGAGTGATAGTGGTGGCAACGATTGGAGCGACGGCAGTGGCTACAATTTGCGCGGGGGTTGGCGTGGTGGTTGCTACGGGTGTGGGAGTTGGTACTTGAGAAACTGGTTCGAGGACTGGAGTGGGTGCAGGAACTTGAGCAACGACGGGTTCAGGAATTTGTGCAGGTGTAGGAGTTTCAACTTGCGCCACAGATGGCGCTTCGGTTGTGGTTTGTGCAAGAGTTGAAGTTTCTACGGTGACTGGCTCGGGTACCGTTTCAATCACTGGCTCGGTTGGGGCTGACTGAGTTGTTTCCGTTGGCGCTGGTTCTGGTATTAGGGTTTCTGCAAGTGCAGGCTCAGCCCCAGGAGTTTCAGTAGTGGTTTCGATGATTGGAGCAGGTGGAATACTCTCCGCTGGCGCAGGCTCCATCGGGTCATTTCCGCCCAAATGACCCGATGGGGGTTCTGGGGCGGGAGCAGAAATAGGCTCAGGAGCAGGGCTTGCCTCCACTGGAGCTTCTACGGTGACTGGAGCAATCACCGACTCGGAGGGCGTAGGATTAAGGGTTTCTGGCGCTTGAGGTGTTTGGGGGATTGCAGTATCTACGGGCGCTGGATTTGAGGTTGTTTCGTCTTGCATATATAGGGATTATACCAAAGGAAGACCTAAATAGGTTAATTTTTGAGAGCAATGGTTTGAGCGCGAGGCATAAAAACTCGTTACCCAGAGCCTTACAGAAGCCCACAAGGGCATCATAGGGCGGATTTTATAGAGCTATTTAGGGAATGCGAAATATGACCTTGAGGGCTCAGGGGATTCAGGTGAATTTTATGTTTTCTATATACTGAGTATAATGGCCAAGATGAAAGGACTATCAGATTTTATGCAACTTGTAGAAAAGATCGCTAGTGACACAAAAGTCGTTCTTCCTGCTGGATATAGTTACAGATATGCGCCATATCAATGCTGGAAGTGCGGAAAGCAAATCATAATTTTTAAGTGGTCCAATTCTATGCTGGAGGGTGGAATTGAAAAACCATCAGAACCAATTCCACACACGATAAAGGAGAGTTATACAAAGATAAGTGATGAAACATACTGGGCAAATACGTGCCCACATTGCAGTAGTGTTCAAGGAGATTTTTTCATTAGTAACGAACCAGATTCTCCATTTTTCGGATTAGATAGCGAGATTGCAGACAGTAAAGAGTCGTTTAATTCAGACATGAAACAAATTGCCGAGTATTACTTTAACTACATAGTTTCTACTAAGTAAGGCAAACTTGTTTTCTGTAGGCTCATTTAGTGCGCACATGGAATCACTCCTCATATTTTAATTAACAAGTGCCCTCGGGGAGATTCGAACTTCCAAGATCTCGATAGAAGCGAGACAGTTTATCCATTAGCTTACGAGGGCATAGAGAAAGAAACGCACATGGTGCGTTTCAAATTCTTTATGCTCTTTTCCTCGTGTATGACATTGTTTTTTAGTTTAGCACAAACTATTTCTTTATGTAAAATTTATCAAATTTTTTCACGATATTCGGACTATAAAAATCCTGACTGGAACTTTTGATATTACTCGGATTAAGGTAACGCCTCTTGCTTAAACTTACGTCCTTCATTAACTCTTTTCGCAATTTATGAAATCTACTATTCGTTTTGAAATCTGTATATCTTGTGGTTAATACTCTTATTAGTTCTTTGTAATCAAGGGGATATTTTTTCTTTAGTACCTCCTCCTCTTCGAGTCTGATCACGGGAGCATTTGGGTCCTCGGTTATTTGCACGCCTGCACCCGCATTTTTTCCTGATTTAGCAATAATAGAGACTGGTTTTACATCACCGATCAGTTTTAAAACTGTTTTACCACCCTCCTTAAAACTGCCCTCATTTATAAACCTGAGTTTTGGAATTAATTTCTTATCTATAACAATAGTCCCGCCTTTCCCAGTTATATCACCGCCGATAACATCCATTATGGCTGCGTTTGCTGGTCCAATTTTTGAAATTTTTTCTAAATGTTCCATCCAGCTTTTGCGCTCCTCTTCTTTAGCAAGCTCAAATAGCATTTTTATACCAGCATATTTTATTCTCTCACTTCTTGCGTTGTAGCGATAATAAATATCAGCTTCTCTCAGTTCGCCGTCATTTTTTACACAAACAACAGGTTTGGTTTTTACTTGGTGTGTATGTAAAATCCCTATATTTTTTGATTGTACTGTAATCACAAATTTCTCAAATACTATTTCTGGAGAAAAAACACTATTAAGATAAGCTGTTATCTTTGCTTCGTCTGTCGTTTCAAAATTATCACTTTGCAGTCCAACCAAATCACGTGGCTTATCTTTTATTCCGAAAACAATGTAACCACCCTTATTATTTGCAAAAGCAGCCATACTCTTTACATATTTATCTTTTGAATTCCAATTAAACGATTCCTTAAATTCAAGCCAGCCACTTTCTCGTGAGATTATTCTGTTGGCAGTAGAGTAATCAAAAGAGAATATCTTTTTGTAGTCATCAGAATTTTTAAAATAATTACTCATGTTGCTACTTTTTTAAAAAGAACCCGAATAGAGGTCGTCTCTTATTCTTTTTATAATGAACTTCTTTAGTTTGTTCGTCCTGTTTTCTGCCTTGTTCAATCTGTTTATTTGTCCATCTAGGCGCCCATGCAATTTCGTTATTTGTAATCCAATAGTGAGATTGGCAAGGGACACTCCAGTTTCCTATTGATGGATACAAAGATGCTGTTTCACCATCAAAGGTTAACCTCCAGTCGGTCGGTGAAAGTGGTGTGACAACTTCAATTCCACATCCGCAAGCGCATTTATGGATGACAGTGGCGTATTCAATAGAAATATACAAAGTACCATCTTGTATATCCTCAGGAATATTCGTAACAAATTTATGAGTTAATTTTTTCATCATTATTTAAACTACTCGCATTAAACATGTATGTCGTGTGATGCTCTGATTCGTGGTCATGGTAAAATCCAAAAAATCTTTTCCACTTGATAACTGCAAGGGCAGCATTAAGAGCATTAAGTTCGGCGATTTGTATATTTGATTGATAGTCGCCATTATTCCCGGCAGAATATGAAATACGGTTTTCAATGTGATCATACTTCGATGGAGTTACCGTAGTTACCCTTATAGTACCATTTAATGCATTGTCAACTTCCTGAACATCAATACCACAATCCACAAAAGGAATCTTGAGTTCGACAAGTTTGCCAATGATTACTTTCTTTGTTGGTGCATTATCGATGCAGAGAAATACAAAATTTAGTTCTTCCAGTTCGTTGATTGTATCGTCGAGCATGTCATACTCATGAGGGGTAACTCCTTTGTGCATCCTTTTGTATATTTCGGCAAAATACGAGACTTTCTTTGGCGGGCTTTCAAGAACCCCTTTTGGTGCCGCACCTGGTGTACGGAAAGCATTGTGGCTATGAAAAACATCATTATCAAAAATATGAATTTCAGCGACAGGTGTTTTGGAGACAAGGTCGAGTATGTAGGAACCCGTACCTCCTACACCTATAATGGCAATTTTTTGTCCTCGCAATTTTTCGCTAATATTAAAGATACCAGCCCTGCTTGAATTCATATCCAAATAATTAAAAGGAGTATCATTTTGTTCTGAAGTATCAATGACTCGGTGTTTCTGCGCATTTACAAATTCGTTAATACTCCTTGCTTGGGACATAATTGCATTTATGTAATAGGTAACCTTCTCGTGATAGTCATTATAATTGGATGGTTTATCATCCACAACCTTCTTAAACGACAACTGTGTAGAAACATTAAAACCATTCCATTCCTGAGTTGCCTCGCTTGCTACATGGAGCGCCTTGCCGTCTGCTTTATGAGGTTTCCCGCTAAAATAGAATGTGTGGTCAGTTAATGGTCTTATTTGTTCATAAGCACACACGAGTACACCATCTTCTATTACCTTCATTGATTCATCAAGATACGGAACATCACGCACAACAACGCAGTTGTTGTGCGTCTCGACGGTATATCCATCATTCCGCAACTTTTCAAGATCAGGACTATGATTTATCAGTTCTGGTAGCATTAAATATCATTCCATCCTTAACATTAACAGTTTGACCCTTTATAAGAGATCCTTCTTTTTTGTGGTCGTCGCCCTTGGAATATGTGACCGTATACACAATGTTTTCATTATCAGAATATGACCCAAACGCAAGCTCAACGACCTGCTGATAAGATATTTCTTTCACGCCCCACTTCTTCTCTCGAGCATTTACGATTATCGTGAACTCCTTGTGTTCTACATTCCCACTTTCTTTATTGTCTTTGTCCATTAGATTTTAGTTAATAATTGATAATGTGGATAACTTTGCTTGTTTAGGTTATCTTTAGGTAGTATACTCTAAGTATGAAAGAAAAGTCAAATGTAGGGATAGGTAAGCCATCAAAACGTCAAGCTGAAATTCTCCAATTCGTCACGAAGTTTCAGAGAGAAAAAAGCTACTCACCCTCTCTTAGTGAGATTGCTGAGTATTTTGACATATCAATCCCAACGGTCCATCAGCACATTTCATATTTGCGAGAGAAAAATTTACTCTCTGCAAATAAAGGTAAGAGGCGCTCTATTCAAGCGTTCAACGACCAAAAACGAGATTTGGTAGAAATCCCATTAATGGGGCTTATAGCCGCTGGAGGGCCAATTGAAGCAATTAGGAGTCCTGAACCAATAGAAGTTCCACGAAGCATGCTTTCGCGAGGGTTTAATCACTATGCGCTCAAAGTAACCGGAAGAAGCATGATTGAAGAGGGTATATCTGACGGAGATCTTGTAATAGTTCGTGAACAATCAACTGTTGATGACGGAGAAAAAGCGGTTGCGTATATGCCAGACAGAAACGAAGTCACACTCAAAAAGATTTATAGAGAAAAAAATCGCATCAAACTTGTCCCAGCAAACCACACCATGAAACCTTTTTATGAAACCAATGTGGAAATACAGGGAAAGGTCGTAGGTGTTCTTAGGAGCGAATTTTAATACATGATAAAATAAAATTATAGATTATATGAAAATAAGAAAATCAATTTCATTATTTACAGGGGCAGGCGGAATGGATGTAGGTTTTTCCCGTGCGGGTTTTGATATTGTCTGGGCGAACGAAATAAAAATGGATGCGTGCGAAACATACAGACTTAATCACAAAGGACAGATTGCC
The DNA here is from genome assembly GCA_049294435.1 of Minisyncoccia bacterium. Taxonomy (GTDB): domain Bacteria; phylum Patescibacteriota; class Minisyncoccia; order Phycocordibacterales; family UBA1550; genus UBA1550. The sequence goes on along the minus strand of JBAQCU010000041.1, from coordinate 16,767 downwards.
TGTGGTGATATAAGAGATTTTATAGACAAACTAGATTCACACAAAGATGTTGACATTGTTTTCGGTGGGCCACCATGCCAAGGATTCTCTGTCGCAGGGAAAATGGACCCAAATGACGAGAGGAGCCAGTTGATTTTTAGTTTTATGGATGTTGTAGAAAAAGTTAAACCAAAAGCTTTCGTTTTGGAGAACGTTAAAGCATTAGCTGTCCTAGAGAAATGGGAGAATGTGAGAACCTCACTTTTTAACAGAGCACATTCGCTTGGTTATGATTTTGTGGAGCTTGTTCTCTTGAATGCAACAGAATATGGAGTTCCTCAGAAACGCGAACGAATGTTTTTTATTGGAATAAAAGGTGCATCTAAAATTTCAAAAAATATAGACGGATTTCGTGGTTATTTAGAGAAATACAAAAAAACAGCTTCGCCAATCAGAGAGCTTTTCAACCAACTTGGACCAATCGGGACGGATAATAATAAAATCTGTAGAGCGAAAATAACACTTGCTCGCGAGCCAATTTTGAGAAGATCAGCTTACGCTGGAATGATTTTTAATGGGGCAGGACGCCCTATTGATGCGAACGGTTACTCAAACACCCTTCCCGCTTCAATGGGAGGGAATAGGACACCTATCATTGACGAGAATCAGATTTTTAATGGCGGAGAGAGCTGGATAGAGAATTACCATAGTATGCTGTGGGCGGGAGAAAGACCCGAAAATATAACTCCACCAAATTTTCTGAGACGAATTACTGTAGACGAGGCATCAAGAATTCAAACTTTCCCAAATGATTACAAATTCTTTGGGAAACAAAATTCTGTCTACTCTCAGATAGGCAATGCGGTTCCATGTGAATTGGCTTATGTTGTCGCTTCAGCACTTCAGGAAGTTCTTGATAATGAAGGACTGTAGGGACACTAGCCTTTGTTTTCAGAGTGCCATTGTTTGAAATACTTCTTCAATTTTTCCGCAGTATTCACATTGTTCACATAAGTGATAAGTTCCTCGTAGAATAACTTCCTACCGCTCGGTGTGAGAAAAAGAATAGCAGACTGAATATAGTCATAAATATTTATGAAATAATATGCCAATTCTCGATATTGCGTTGTTGCCATAATATACGAGGTTCCTTTACTACTTAAGGTCTTTGGCACATCTTGTGGTCTACAAATAACAAACACATCCTTGAGCGTTGGGTTATAAACCATTACCGCCTCGTGTGATTCTATAAGACGATCGTCACTGAAAATCTTTGTAGTAACTTCATAAATTAGCTCAGATGTATCATTGATTTTTTCAATGATATCTCCAGGCTTTTTACTTGTTGTGTTTGTTGTTGAAACGCTATCTCTATGACCAGAAACTACTACGGAGCTTTTTCTGTCTTTATTCATTGCCTCCATAAGAAGACCCACGATGATTTGAGGGGTTGCTCCACCATCTGGAACAAAATCGATTAGATCAACGCATAATTTAGAAATATGAATTGGGTTTTCTTGAGGAGGCAACTTTATTTGCATTTCTTTAATACGCTTTGCCTCTTGTCTGTAGCGAGCTATATATGCCGATGCAAATCTTTTGAGTTCAACTCCTGAAACTGATTCTATTTTCTTTACTATTTTAACAACATTCATGGCGATTTCTCCCCCATGTTTGTCTGTTGCCCAGTCTCGATTTATTTTCTTTGTATTTTTTGCGACATTCAGAGGTCCTGATTTTCTGTGTGGAATACCGTATTCACGAAGAGCTTTTCTAATTGGTTGCTCAAAGATTGAACGTGGATTACAAGCATAAAAGTTTTCTGAAGCTTTGAATTTAGAGTCAAGAAGTCTTGCCATGATTATCGTCAGGATAATTTCTCTATGTCCCCATATTGAAGTTTGAAATAAAGATTCAATTTCTGCTGAATTAAAGGGTGTGGAAAAATTCACTACAATTTTTTTATCTTTAAGAAAACCCGAGAGAGTTTGGTATATTTCAGTATTCCTTTCAACCGCTGATAATTTCTTTTTTGGCATATTATTTAATGAAAAAAGAAACTTCTTTTTTATAGATATTTGCAAATTTTTTAATCTCGACAACATCAAGTCGTCTTTCTCCTGATTCGATTTTTGAAATATAAGATTGTGGTTTACCGAGTTTGTTGGCAACTTCCTGCTGAGCAAGCCCAGCATCAATACGCGCCGTTTTCAAGCGCTCTATGATTTCCTTATAGTCTTTTGAATAAACTGATCTGTTCATAAGTATTACAATCATATATCCTTTTATGGTATAATCCCAAAATGGGATTATACCCATGGCTTCGCCCCATCGCCAATACCTTTTCAAAAAAATCCCCCCGCCAAACAAAGAAAGAATGGAAAGCGATGAGGGGTGAGGGCGAAACGCCGAGGCACCCCGAGGCGTGGGCGGAATTCGTTAGAGTTTCCACATTGTCGGAGCGTACGCATTGGTACCGAATTACCACGCACGCGGGGCGGGCGTTAGTCCCCATTGTCCCCATTCTGTTCGAAATAGGTTCGCGCAAAGCATAGCAATACAGCACAAAGCGGAATTCCCAAAAACGCCGAGAGGCGTTTTTGCGCTTTGTGCGGGCGCAGTGATGTTTTGCGAGCACGCAAAACCACGAGCCGGGGTCGCGAGCACTTACGTAGATTTCGAGCGGAGCGAAGAAATATACTTAGTGACTCGTGACCACACAAAATTAGTCGAGCTTTGCTCGTCATAAGTGCCCCCGCAGAAAGACGCCTGCGCGTCTTTCGTGAGGAATCGAAAAGTGGAGCATGTTTTGTTTAGCGAAACAAAACAGCGAGCAGGGGTCGCGGAATTTTGCGAGTGGCGACGAGCAAAATATCCGTGACCGAGACGAGCGGGGGCACAATTCATAACTCGGTCGGAAAATTCCCCCGTGCGCGGAAATTGCTTTGAGGAGCTTTCCTCTACCAGAGTAGCATTAACCACAAGAAGACGCTTGACAAGATGAGAAAAAATTGCTATGCTGGTTGTAGTTAAGTTTAGATTATGGCACATTGCCATTATAATTTATAAGGAGCTCTTTGATGAAGAAAATATCAGCAGTAATGGCTATTTTATTGTCGCTCTTTTCTACTTCTGCTCTGAGTGCTGAAGGAAAGGGGGCTGATCTTCAGTACGGAATTGGTTCTATGCACGCTGAAAAGCGCGCAGACGGGAAACCATGGAACGAAAATAATGCTGGTGTTGCTGTGCAATACATTTCCCCTGGGACACTATTGGATAGAAATGTTGAGTACTGCACCACCGCGGGGCAACTCAAAAACAGCGAGTTTGGACAAACAGTCTATATAGGCGGTTGCGTTCGAAAAGCGGTTCTCGAAGGATCAGTCGGAAAAATCTCGATTGGCGCATTTGCAGGAGTAATGACTTATCCTAGCATCTACAACAACCAAAGAAAAACCGGCGACTTGTTCCCAGTAGTTCTCCCCACAGCAAGTGCATGCTTGAAAAACGGGATGTGCCTGGACGCAACATTCATTCCAAAGGTTCAAGAAAAAACAGCGAGTGCTGCGATTCTCATCATGGGTCGCTTCCCAATAAAGCACTGGTAGCGGAGCTACACAATGAGGCGTACGGAGCAATTCGTTCGCCTCTTTTTTTTGTTTATCAATACGGTACCAATACGTCTTTACCACAAAAGCATCTTTGCTTTCACCTCTGCCTTAAAAATATCATTATTCCCACCATTAAAATCCGTTCCACCCTTGTAATGCTCTGATTTATTTGAGAGAACAAAATCAACCTCCCATTTAGGACTTATCTGATTAGCGACTTCAATCTCAAGCTTTTGCGATGACGGAATAAATGTCTCGTTCTCAGATTTTGCTTTCTCGTAAGAGAAACTAATCTTTGAATTTCCCTTAGATACCCCAGCTTTGAAGTTGATCGTATCCCCCCAGTCACTTTTTTTATCCCCTATTTCAAGCCCCAGCACATTCCCTTGGATAACATTTACTTCTGCGCCAAGCGCAATTCTATTTGAAACTTCTTTAATAAAAGCTTTTTGCTCTTGAAAATCATTACCCTGCAATCTGTGCCCCTGCGAAGCATCAATGTAAAACTTCCCCACATTGTTTGGGTCTAGATAAATTAATCTTGCGCCAATCGCTCCCACCATTTCCGCGCCCCGGTAACTAGTTCCTAAAATTTCCCTGCTTCCAAGAGGAGTGCTCATTGCGGCGTTTAATGTCGCTCCCCAGTTCATCTTGAACTGCCCATATTCCTTTTTTGTGAACTGATTATTATCGACGTAACTAGCGAACAAACTCGTAACAAGCTCATCTACTGCGGTTTCTTTTGTATCCCCCCACCTCTTATCCAAGTCCTTGATATTCATATTTATCACCGTAGCACTCGCGCCGATGCCACCCTTTTTCCCATATACACCGACATTGCCCCGCCAAGCATTTACTTCCTTGAGTGACTGGTACGAATTTTGGTGTGCGTCTTTGAAATTGAAGAACGTGAGCCCGATAGCATCAGACCCCAAGCGGATTGTGCTTGTTTCTGGACTAAGCCTTACTTCAAATTTACTTCCCTCCATCACTTGTTCTCCACTCTCAAGATTCTTTTCAAGTCCAATCATTGGGTCCTCGATTCCCGCTGCTTGTTTGAGAACCTCTGATGCCCGCGACAGAACGGGAAACAAAACACCATGTTCATCTCCAACGTAATTACTGAAGACTGACACCGATCGATGATACTTTTCTGCGATGCCGAGTGCATCCTTGTAATTCAGAGTACCAGTCGGGATTAATGTTCCGTAATCAAGAAACACAATTTCCTTTTTGCTATCATTTTCTACTACAAGCCCCGTCCACACGTGGCCACCTCCCCATGAAGTTGAGCCTGACTGCATAAATGCCTCCATCCCAGCACTTTGGGCAGCTTCCCTTATATAAGTATGAATGTTTCCACAAATACCAGCAGTGAGATGCTGATATTTCCAGCCAATTTTATCTTTAACAGCATTGAACATCGCGTCATTAGAAACGGTAATGTGTGTATCTGAACGCTCCATATCTTCATCGTAAGCATACCCAAGATATTCTCCTAGTTTCTGCACAGCCAATAATTTTTGTTTATCTTGAAGCCCTTTCGTTTCTGAAGCAAAATTACTAAAAAACTCCTTGGAGTTTTGTGAATTATTAACCGCAGAATAAAGTGCTCTAGTAGCATTATTCTCTGGTGTGGAGAGGTAGTTCCCTTCCCACCTTCCTCGGTCAAATCCTTCGTAAAAAGTAGAGTTATCGACCGCATTAAAACCTCTCGAGTCAATACTCTCCGTGCTATATTTTTTAGTATTCTCTGCTGTTACCCCAGCGGAAATTTCAATTTTCTCAACTATTTTTTTCCAATTAAAATCAGCGGTTTGGTTTTTCAATCCATCCTTTTCTATTTTTTTCAAAATTTGCTCCTCTCCCATTGCAGGTAAATCTTTCTCAGTATTTTGCTCCCCCGCAAAAGCTGTTGAGGCCGAAGCAAACAAAGAGAGCGCGAGCAATAAATTTGCTGACTTTTTCTTAAACTTCTCGGGCTCCGCTTTCTCCAAAAAACCAGTTCCTTCTTTTAATATAGCTTCTTCTTTTTTCTCAAAATCCTCGCGGATATTTTCTGCTCCGGTCTCTAGAGGTTTTTCCTGTTTGGTTGTAAAAATATTTTCAAACATGTCACTGAAGTTCCTTGATTAGGTTTTTTATTTCTCTCTTTTCCAAATCTAAAATTTCCTCAGACAATGTCTCTGTAGGATTTTTCGCAAACTCCATTTTCTTTTTCAGAAGATCAATAAAAAAATTTATCTTCTCTGGAAAACCCAAAAAAAATCCCATTAACTGTTGGCGTTTTGTAAAAGAAAACGACCCAAGAAAAGTCCTGACAATTTCTTGGTCGCCATGTGAGATATTTTGTTTGACTAAAACCTCCTGTATTTGACTGTAGTCTTTCATTTTTTTTAATACCCTTCTACATGGAAGCCTGCCTTTTTCCATGCCATAATTCCACCTTCAAGATTCATCACTCTAGCAAACCCAAGTTCCTGCATCTTTGCGCACGCCTTTGCAGAACGACCTCCACTTTGGCAGTTTAATACATACATTGCATCAATAGGAAGCTCTTGTATTATCTTATCAAACGACTCATCGTAAATATTGATGTTCATTGCTCCAGAAATATGCCTTTCGGCAAACTCTGACGGCGTTCGCACGTCAATAACCGTCGCTTGCCCGCTCTGGATAATTTTTTGCGCCTCCTCAGGAAGTATATTGTTCATACAAATATATAGTAACAAAAAATCCCAGCCTTTCCAAAGAAAGGCTGGGATTTTTTGTTATTTAGGCGATTTTCTTAATAGCCTTTGCAAGGCGAGACTTTTTGCGGTCAGCGGTATTTTTCTTGATAGTATTACCCTTTGCTGCTTTGTCTATTGCCTTGTAGGCCTTTGAAAGAAGCGCCTCTGCGGACTTTTTGTCCTTTGAAGAAACAAAGGTTCTTACATCTTTTACAACTTCCTTCATCGCTTTGCTTCGGCGGGCGTTGTAAACGGCCTTGCGCGCTCCGCTACGAATATTGCGTTTTGCTGATTTAATAATTGGCATATTTACAATACTATATATCATTTTGAGGATTTTGCAAGGGCACCCAAACCGTGTAATATAAGTGTATGATTGCTCATCTTACTGGCGCTATTCTCTTTGTGGGCGATAAATATGTCGTCATTGAAACAGCGGGTGTGGGGTATAAAGTTCGTGTTGCAGTGGACACATTGCAAACACTTCGAAAAAGCGCCGACAACCTGCCCGCCACTGCCAATCGCTCACCAGAAGCAGTCAGGCGATGGCAGGCGGGAAAAGCGTCACTTTGGGTACACACTGTAGTTCGCGAAGACGCGTTGGATTTGTATGGCTTCAAAAACCAAACAGAGTTGGAATTTTTTGAAATGCTCATTAGTGTTTCTGGTATTGGCCCAAAAGGCGCGCTCGGAATTTTGAATGTCGCGCCAGTAGAGCATCTAAAAGAAGCTATCGCCATGGGTGACATAGGGGCGCTTACCAAGGTTTCAGGCATTGGTTCAAAGAGCGCTCAGAAAATAATCCTTGAACTTCGCGACAAACTCGGTGAGCACGAGAGCACCACTGGCGACACAATGCTTGGTGACGAGAGGGACGCAATAGAAGGACTCGTCGCGCTCGGCTACGCAGAGCGTTCTGCTCGCGAGGCTCTCAAAAAAGTGCCAACTGATATCAAGGGCACTAGTGCTCGTATTAAATCTGCCTTGAGGCAACTAGGAAAGTAACATGGAAACTATTTTACGCACAATCAAAAAAATAATTCCGCGTAATATTTTCCGTGCGCTCCAACCTGCGTACCATTACTCTCTTGCCATACTTTCTGCAATCGTTTACCGCTTCCCTGCTCGCAAAATTAAAGTAGTTGCGATTACTGGAACAAAAGGAAAAACTTCTACTGCAGAAATTGTGAATGCGATTTTAGAAGAAGCTGGCTATCGCACCGCGCTCGCAGGAACACTTCGTTTCAAAGTGGGTGATGAGGAGGCGCGCAATCTCTACAAAATGACCATCCCAGGGCGATTTTTTGTGCAGCGATTTTTGCGTCGCGCGGTAAAAGCAAAATGTGATTGGGTGATTGTAGAAATGACCTCCGAAGGAGCGAAGCAATTTCGCCACAAGTTCATTGAATTTGATGCACTGATTTTTACAAACCTATCTCCCGAGCACATCGAGTCACACGGCTCTTTTGAAAATTATAAAAACGCCAAACTTTCAATTGCGCGCGCTATCGCAAATTCTCCAAAGCGTCCACGTCTCATTGTTGCAAACGCGGACAATGAATATGCGAGCGAATTTCTAGCAGTAGACGCTGAAGAAAAAACAACATACTCTCTAAAGGACGCGGAGCCATATACTTTAGAAAAAGATTCAACTACTTTTAATTTTATTGGAGTGCCAATTCGCGCGCATCTCTCTGGAGCATTTAACCTTTCCAATATACTCGCTGGGATTTCCTTCGCGCGGACTATTAATATTTCGCCAGAGGTTATTCGTCGAGCAATTGAAAAGTTCCATGGTATTCGTGGTCGTGTGGAACGAGTAAATGCAGGGCAAGACTTTGATGTTATTGTGGACTACGCGCACACAATAGACTCTCTGGAAAAAGTTTACGAAGTTTTTCAAGACTCACAAAAAATTTGCGTGCTTGGCGGTACTGGTGGTGGACGAGATTCGTGGAAACGCCCAGCAATGGGGGCAATTGCCTCCGCGCATTGTGATGAAATAATTTTGACAAACGAGGACCCGTACGACGAAGACCCAGAGAAAATAGTTTCTGAAATTATGGCAGGAATAGAAGGTGGGCAAGCACAAATAATTATGGATCGCCGAGAAGCGATAGCTCGCGCTATCTCTATCGCAAAAACAGGTGACACTGTTATCATCACAGGTAAAGGTACCGATCCTTTTATTATGGAAGCAAATGGCAAAAAAACTCCATGGGACGACGCGTCTGTCGCTCGTGAAGAGCTTGCAAAACTAGGCTTCAAATAGTTACATTTTTTTGATACAATAGGCCGATGCAAACATTATCATTATTCCCTTCACTTCTTGATTTCCAAATGCTTGGCGTTTTTGCCCTTCGCGTGACGCTCGGACTTATATTTGTATATTTTTGGTACGAGAAAGTTACACACCAGCGCGCGGACGAATCACCAGATTCGCGTCTTGGACGAAGGCTAAAAGAAAAGCTCGGTCTTCGCCCGTCAAAGGTTTATTTTTGGGTAGTGTCTTCTGTGGAAGGTGTCGCTGGGGTTCTTTTGGTTATCGGTCTCTACACACAAATGGTGGTGCTCGTGACCGGCGCGCTTATGCTACTTGCGACAATTATCAAATGGCAAAAGCCCTCGGCTCTCCCACGAAACACAATTGAGTTTTACATAATACTCGCAGTCGTATCATTCGCTCTCCTTTTCCTAGGACCAGGCGCGTTTGCGATAGACTTGCCACTCTAGAATTGCAAATACCGCATTTTGTGGTAATATCCTGTTTGTCTTAATGTGTTAATTAAATGCGCCCATAGCTCAGTCGGTAGAGCAGCTCCCTTTTAAGGAGACGGTCGTAGGTTCGATTCCTACTGGGCGCACAGACAAAAAGAATGCACCCCTTGTGGGTGTTTTTCTTTTTGTCTGCTTCACAAGTGGAATCGAACCGCGGGCCGCAGCCCTCGAAGAGAGGGCGCAGGTTTCGAGCGTAGCAACGTGAGAGGCGATTCCTACTGGGCGCACAAAATAAAATTCCCGCTTTTTAGCGGGTTTTATTTTGTGCGCCCAGAACAGGTGACCTGCGTCACTTGTGTTAGGAATCGAAAGCTGGAATATGTTTTTGTACTCAAAAACAATGAGGCGGGGTTGCGAGTGCTTAGAAGCGAAGCGACTTAGCAACTCGTGACCGAGTCTACTGTAGACAAAAGCGCGCACAAAAAAGTTATCCACAGGTATCTATTGCGCGTAAAAAATGGTGATGGTATAATTAACACAGGGATAGTTAGTTGGTTCGCAAATTTCAAACACTAGTCAGTTTATTGACTTAACAAAAAGGAATTAACGCACATAACCATCATTTGCACATTGCGTAGTAAACTACGCCAAAAGAAACAGTTCTTTCCGCCTCATACAGGCAAACATAAAAAACAAAAAATCGTACCTCGGTACGATTTTTTTTATTACAGACCCAGGATGAATCTCTCCAATGCGACATCCATCGGCTCCCCTCCGCGATGCGCTTCGTGGTACAGAGTAACGAGCGCGTGTGACAAATTTACAATTTCTTCCTGTGTATAGTTTTTTGCGTACTCGCGATTCTTTTTTGCAACAAATGGATTCATCCCCGCGTCGTTCTCTATATTGGCATTTTTCATCAGCGCGAGATTTTTTACTGCCCAAAAAAGCGTGTTACAAATTTCTTCAGACGAAAGACCAGCTGTTCGCGCTTCTTGGTACAAAACCCAAAGTTCCTTTTTGTTGCGTCTCCCAATGGCGTCACCAAGAGAGAAGATATTAAAATCTGGTCGTGTGTCGGCTTTTTTTAGCGGAAATTCTTCAACCTCTGCTTTTGTCGCTTTGATTTCATCCGCAATTTTTTTATCTAACTCCGGCTCAAATACTAGAAAAAAATTTGGCGACAAACAAAGCTCGTTTGCGTGCGCCAAGAGAGCTTCCTGCTCATCTTTTTTATCAAAAACACAATCAAATACAAAAAGTGTGGTGTTGCCAAAAAGCCCCTGTGAAACTGCGGACGAATGCAAAAACTCTTTTGAAATTTCACCTTCAAGGATAGTGCTCTCCTCTCCGCATTTTTTACCAAGATCATCTCTAAGTGCGCGAAAACGCGCGCGTCCTTTTTCTCTATCCTTGCCGTAAATAACGTATAGCATTGTGTTGTATTTTGGTCACATGTCAAATGTCACTTGTAAATTGTTCCCTTATTTAATATCTTCCATTGAACCAAAGCGCTTCCCTTCCATCACAGACACCGTAATAGGTACAGGGAATTCCACCGCGTGTTCCATCGCCTCCTCAACCAGAACACGCACTTTATCCACGCTTCCATCTTCAACTTCATATAAAAGTTCATCATGTATCTGAAGCAAAAGATGTGCCCTCTGCAGAAGTCCCGCTTTTTCTAATCCATCAGTCGCACGCTTCATTGCCAATTTTATAATATCCGCGGCAGTCCCTTGAAGTGGCGCATTCATTGCCATACGTTCCGCGCTGGCACGTATAAACTGAATTGGCGACTTGAGCCCAGCAAAAAACCGGCGTCGCCCAAAATATGTTGTCGTGAAGCCATCTTTTTTTGCGCGCGATTTTACTTCTTCAAAATATTTTGCAATCTTTGGAAAAGTTAAAAAATAATTGTCATAAAATTCCTGCGCCTCCGCGCGAGTTGAACCAAGGTTGTCTTTGAGCGCGTTCACCCCCATTCCATACACAATGCCGAAGTTGATCACCTTTGCACGACGACGCATCTCTGGAGTAACATCTTTTTCCGCGACTTTAAACACTCGCGATGCGACAGACGTGTGCACATCCGCCCCAACGCGAAAAACTTCCATCAAATGTTCGTCTTCCGACAGCGCCGCAAGAACACGCATTTCAATTTGCGAGTAATCAAACGCTATAAGTGTGGAACCATCGGGGGCAACAAATGCGTTTCTAATTGCCTCTCCATACTCCCCACGTACAGGGATATTTTGAAGGTTTGGGTTTGAGGACGACATTCTGCCAGTAGTCGTTCCGGCTTGGTTTAATGATGTGTGTAAACGCCCATCCTCTCCTATAAGCTTTGGCAGATTATCAATATATGTTGAAAGAAGTTTTTGAAGTTCGCGATATAGTAGTATATCAGCAACAATTGGATGAGCGTCCTTTAGCTTTACAAGCTCTGACTCACGCGTCGAGCGCGCTCCGCCCTCGGTTTTTTTAAGTCCCTTGACTTGCAGCCTGAGTTTGTCAAAAAGTATTTCTCCAAGTTGTTTCGGCGAATTCATATTAAACTCTCCGCCTGCGTGTTTGTAAATACGTGATGTGATTTTATCTAACTCAATATGATATTTTTTTGAAAGATTTTCGAGGTGTTTCTTGTCTACGATAATTCCATATCTTTGCGCATCTTCAATAATAGGAATAATTGGGAGCTCAATATCGCGATACACTGCCCCCAACCCATGCTTCCCTATCTCCGCTTCGAGTGCCTCAAATGCGTCAGCAAAATTTTTCTTTTTCGTATAGTGGAGCATGTCCTCAAACGACGGTGTTGTGAGTTCGGAGTTCAGGAGCCATAGAGCAATCTGCGCTTGCTTAAAAAGAGCTGGATCAATATTTTCTTCTTCCACACCTTCTTCTTTTTCTGGTCGGGCAATCCCCACTAGGTCGTGGAGTCTGTCACGAAGCCCGCGAAAATCAAGGTCTGCAAAAAGAGCCTCAGCTCTCTCTGGTTCAAATCCATCACGCCATACTTTTTTGGGAAGAGAGAATTCTATCGGTGCGTCACTGCGCACTGTCGCAAGTGTTTTGGAAAACAGTGCCTCTTCTTCGCCATCTTCAAGGAGTTTAATAATGCGCGGGGTCAGTCCGGCTTTTTTGAAAGCTTCTGGATCCTTTTTTATTTTTTTGTAAATATCCTCAATTGAACCAAATGTTGTAATGAGTGTGGTTGCTGTCTTTTCGCCAATACCTTTAATGCCTATAATGTTGTCAGATGGATCTCCACGAAGACCTTTGTAGTCTGGGAGAAGCGATGGCTTGAAACCAAAGCGTTCCACAACAGCTTTCTCATTATATAAAATAGTGTCATTTATTCCCTTCTTCAGTGTATAAACTAGAACACGCTCGCCGTCAACGAGTTGAAGCGTGTCCATATCACCAGACGCAATGATGACTCGCAAGTTTTTATCACCTTTTGTTTTTTCTACTATTGTTGCAAGGAGGTCATCGGCTTCAAAACCAGGGAGTTCATACGCTGGTATACCGAGCGATGCAAAAATATCGCGTGAGCGTTTTATTTGGTGTACCAAATCGTCCTCTGCTTTTGCGCGCCCCTGCTTATATGCCTCGTATGCTTCGTGGCGAAATGTCGGCTGAGGTAAATCAAAACAGCCGACAATATAATCAGGTTTCAAGTCTTTGATGATTTTCATTATCATCGTGGAGAGGCCGTAGAGCGCGCCTGTTGGCTCGCCTTTGCTAGAAGAAAATTCTGGAAGTGCGTGATATGCGCGGTGAAGAATAGCGTGCGCGTCTAAAAGGATGAGTGTCTTCCTTGTTTCTTTTTTTGCCATAATTTATTTTCTACGTCATTGCGAGTACTCGAAGCAATCTAGGAATTACTACACATGCTCTGGATTGCTTCGTACCTCGCAATGACAAGGGTTGGTCAATCCCTCAGTATCTCCCCTTCTACTCGTCGCACTCCTTCGTTCACATACTCAAACGATATTCCTATCATATCATTTGGAAGAGCATCTTCCACCTTCTCTGGCCATTCCATAAAAATAAGATTGTGCTCGTCGAGAAGAAGCGAGTTCCAGTCTAGCGCCCTCATTTCTTTTCCACCTTCAAGGCGGTACGCATCAATATGGATGAGTTTTGTAAATCGCTCACCCACAACCGACCCACGAGGAATAATGTAAACTTTCTCTAGAATGAACGTTGGGCTTGTAACGACCTCCGTGATACCCAAGATGCTCGCAACGCATTTTACAAAAGCGGTCTTGCCTGCGCCTAGGTCCCCAGAAAGACCAACAACCGTAGCTGTTTCCTTGAGGGGTTTTCCTGCGATAGTCTTTAAAAAGCCGTCTGCAACAGCTCGCAATTCCTCCAAATTTTTGACGTCCTTCTGCATTTACATATATTACCATTTCAAGGGGAGAAGTAGAATAAAGGGCGACGCCTTTCGGCGTCGCCCTTTATTCTACATTCTATATTCAATATTCTTCCTATTTACAGCCCCACTGCGCCGATATCATACGCGCCTGCTTGCGGGCGGAGGTTCTTGAAGAAATCAGAGAAGACTTTTACCACTGCTCCTGTGTTGAGTCCGTAACTTCCTGTAGTAAGACGGAAGTCGGATGGGGTTGAAGGGGTGGCAGAGACCCAGCCTGGCGATGTGCTTTTCATTTGAGTGGGTGTTGAGTTGTTCGACTGAACCAAACCAGATGCGCCCGTGCCGTTGATCATGACCGGGCTTGTCGCCGAGGGAGCCCAGCCCAGGTTGTTTATTACGCTGACATTGGTAGCTGTTGAGCCGATGTCCACACCGACAAAACCCCCCGTAGAGCTGCTGTATAAAGTGTTGTTGTATATGCGGACGTTATCCGGAGGTGGTTCTTCCCCGCGTCGTGTCACGCGGAAGCATGTACCGGGAGATGTGTCACAGATATTGTTCCGAACCGTGGTGTCAATTGAGTAAAACAAGGCAGCTACTTGAGTAGCTGATCCAGGGACGAGCCAATTACGTTCAAAAATAATATCTCTTAAACGCTCATCCCTATTATTATCCTGTGGCCCTAAAGTAACCGTCCATGCACCCTGTCCACCAATGAACTTATTGTCGGAAATGATGACTCGCTCGGTATATCCACTAAGGTTCTGAAATATACCTATGGGGTGCGTAGTGGTGAGATAACTATACGCTTCAGGTGGCGTAGTATTATATGTTAAACATTCGCCCGGGAGACTATCAGCCTGACACCATGCCTGACTGTGCAATTTGATAGTGGCTCCAGGTATGCCTGCTTTGGACAATGTGTTATTGGATATCACCGTTTTCTCCGCATACCCAATACGCACGACATGATTTCCTTGAAGGCCGGCAGTGAAATTTCCTAAGTTGTTTCCCTGAATGGAAAGGCGGTTCGCGGTTATGAACAATCTCGAACCATTGGCATAATCGGGAATCCCAGTTATGGTTGAGCCAACAACAGCGATCTCGTCGTACATGGTATGACTGGTGTAACCTGCGTTGTATAACCAATCTATCATAGAGCCGTTAAAGCTAACGCCTTGGTTAATGTTGTGCATGTTCATGTTGAGGACGAGCACCTGCTTCATCGTTCCAAAAGTGTCTACTCCAACCGAGTCGACTGTATCAAGCCCGTCAAATTCAAGGTCCATTATCCGCCAGTCCTTGATGTTCGGGGTCGATGATCTGGACAAGTTTACAATTGCCCCTGCCCCAGATTTCTGCACGATAGGAGCAACACCTGTGCCGAACGCGCCGATAATTCCTGGCCCAGTTTGTGTAATAGCTCCTGACGTAGGCGCGCTGAATGTATCGCCTCTCTTAAACAACACCCGTCTGTTCGTCAGCGCATAAGTATTCACCGCCGTCGCGAAGTTTGACTGCATTGCCACCTGCGCACCACTAGGACATCCACCAGCTCCCGCTACTGGTGTTGTGTTTGAACTTAAACAAATGGTATTCGTCCCTGCAAACACCACATTCGGATCCGTCACAGTAATCGTTGTTGTCGTAGTATTTGTATTAGTACCATCAAATGCCTGCATAGTAACAGTGTATGTTCCAGGTGTTTCAAACACGTGCGCAGCAACAGGTCCAGTAGCGGTGTTCTTTGATGACCCCGGAGCTGCGCCATATGCCCATGTGCCAGCTGTAGCATCTCCAAAGCTCCAAGTGTATTCAAGATCATGGAAAGGACGGGTGGTCATGGTTGGATCAGTGGTGCCTGAAGCGTCAAAGAATACCGAGAGTGGGGCGACACCTGAGGTTCTTGCTGGTACTAGAGAGAGTGTGATTGGATTTCCTCCTACTGGTATGAGAGAGAACGTCGCGCTCACGCTTCTTGCTTGTGACATAGTTGTGGTACATGTGCCTGTACCTGTGCAGATGCCAGACCAGCCAGAGAATGTGTACTCGCTGTTTGGTGTTGCTGTGAGTGTGACTGATGTTCCAGAGTTGTATGAATATGAGCAAGTTGCTCCGCAGGAGATTCCAGCTGGAGAGGATGTGACTGTGCCATTCCCTCCGTTGGTTACAGAAAGTGTGTAGAGAGTTGGTGCGACAGGAACCAATGAAAATGTGACACTGATTGTGTGTGTGGATTGTACATTTGTGAATGTATGAGATGTAGATGTAGAGATAAGTGTGCCGTCTACAGTGAGTGTGGCAATGGTGTAGCCACTGTTGGGAGTAATCGTAAATGTTTGAGGGGATGCTTGTGCTACGACGGTTGTGCCAGAGGGAGAGATGGCGCCTCCCGTACTTGCGGATGAAGTAATGGCATAGGTGGTAACTCCGCAGGCAGGAGTACTGCAAGACTCTGATGCAGAACCTGAACATGTCGCTCCCCCGTTTGCGGGAGTTGGGTTTGTGCAAGAACGAGTCTGGGTACCTGTCTGTCCACAGGCAGTAACAGAGCAAGTTCCATAACTACTCCATCCTCCGTCTATTGGTGTTGGTGTTGGGGTAACCACGGGTGCAGGCGCAGGACTTCCACCTCCTCCACCTCCAGAGTAAGCGGGAGTGGTGACAGAAGGGGAAGAAACGGCAATGATACCTGTTGAACCTGTCTGTATGTCGCCGAATATCTCAAGGAGTTTCTCTGCTGTCTTTGGCCCCACGGCTCCGTAGTTTAGTGTGAGCTTTTGTTCTGCTGTGGCAAGGTTGTAGAGGTCTTGGAACTTCTTGACTGCTTGCACTGTGTAGAAGTCGTAGTCGCCTGAGACTGTTCTCTCGGGGTAGATGGAACCGTTCATTGCAAGCATCGTTTGGAGTTTCCTTACTTCGGGGTCGTTTGTCATTCCAGCGGAGAGGGATTTGGTGAAGAGCGCGGACGAGGTTGCGACAGTGGTCTTGACGGCAGGGGTGGAAGAAACACAGGGTTTGCCTGTGGTTGAGCTGAACTTGTATCCAGTCTTACATCCTGTCGGCAAGGTAGTGACTAAAGTAGAGGTGGGTTTTGTACTGCTTACTCCTACTGTATTGCTTGCTTCCTTGTTTAGGTAGGAAATGGTGGAGGGGCCCACGTACCCTGTTCCATTTGTTAGTCCTACTGGAGTAAGGATGGCAGACTTGTACTTGTTCTGGAAATTGATGACTGCTCTGTGTGTAGCAGGGCCAAAGTAGGTTGTTTCATTGCCTGGGGAGCCTGCGCCTGTTTCTGATACTTGAGTAACAGGGTCTTGGTTTAATAGGATTTGGAGGT
>JBAQCU010000040.1:0-12887 GCA_049294435.1 Minisyncoccia bacterium | reverse complement strand
GAGCCTGCGCCTGTTTCTGATACTTGAGTAACAGGGTCTTGGTTTAATAGGATTTGGAGGTTCTTTACTTCTTCCCCTCTTGAGCCAACCTTCATCTTTGTGGTGAATGTGTAGGCGGATGCTGTGTTTGCGAATGAGAGCGCGAGGAGGACGAGGAGGAGGGCTCTAAGGGGTTTCATGTTCTGTATATTATACAGGAGGGGAAAAGGAAAAAGAAGAGCGCGCACACAAAATGACAGACTTTCCTTTTTTCTGGTTTTGCGTATGATGAGTACACGATGTCAGGACACAATAAATGGTCGCAAATCAAGAATAAAAAAGCAATCACGGACGGGAAGCGTAGTAAAATTTTTGGAAAGTTTTCAAAACTTATTGCACTTGAATCTAAGAAGGCTGGAGGAAACATTTCAGCATCAGGTCTTCGTGCAGTTATTGAGCGTGCGAAGAAGGAGAATATGAACAACGACCTCATTGAGCGCGCTACAAAAAAAGGTGCGGGTGGCGACGCTGGCAATATGGAAGCGGTACTTTATGAAGCGTACGGTCCGGGCGGATGCGCAGTCATTATTGAAGGTCTTACTGACAACAAAAACCGAACTGTTGCAGAGATTAAGCATCTCCTGTCAAAACGCGGGCTTGCTCTCGCAGGACAGGGCGCCGCAATGTGGGCTTTTATCAAAACAGCCGAAGGGTATGGGCCCCAAACGACCGTTCCTCTGTCAGACGAAGACGGCGAGGCCTTGTCTTCCCTACTTGAAGAACTTGATGACCACGATGACGTGCAGGAGGTTTACACAAACGCAGAATAACGCGCTGTCTTTACCTCTTCTTTCTTCCTTTTGTTGTATCCCATTTCTTATCTTTGTTGTCTCTTTTTTCTTCAATTCTTCTCTCAACTTTCAATTTTTTAACTTTTTTCATCCGCACAATAGCACGCGATAGCGTGCTATTGTGCGGAATGCTAAAATAGCTTACACTACTTTAATGGTGCCTATTGCCTCAAAAAATAAAGTTTCTCAAAAAACTCGCACGAGCGCTTTGCAGAAAAAGGTTATTCTGCTTTTGCTTGGAGGCCTAGCACTTGGGCTTACTCGCAACCCAAAACATTATTTTGTTGTTGTGCGTGAAATACAAAAAGAGTGGGAGAATATCCACCGCCACTCACTCAATCGTACTATTCACTCTCTTTACAAATCAAAGCTTGTTGCAACAAAAGATAATCATGATGGCACACTAACGCTTGTTCTTTCAAAAAAAGGGGAGCAAGTCGCGCTTACTTACAACATTGAAAATATGGGGCTTCAAACACCCACTCACTGGGACAGCAAATGGCGCATGGTTATGTTTGATGTACCAGAGGGGATTAAGAAGGTGCGCGACTCGCTACGCATGCATTTCAAAAACATGGGCTTCTATGAATTTCAGAAATCTGTTTTTATTCACCCATACCCATGTTCGAAGGAAATCGAGTTCCTTATAGAGTTTTACCAAGCGCGAAAGTATGTGCGCTTTATTGTCGCAACTAAAGTGGACAACGCAATAGAACTTAAACGCCACTTTCATCTAATTTAAATTCACCACCACTCACCCGCACAATAACACGCTATCGCGTGCTATTGTGCGGGTGAAAGAATGCATGGAGGGATAGATTATAGAGGAAAGGAAATTCTTTGAGGGGTTGCGGGAGTTATTGCTGATGATACACTAATGCAATGAGAATCATCGCTGTCGACCCTGGGTATGAGCGTATTGGTATCGCCGTTCTTGAAAAGGACAAAAAAGAAACCTTGCTGTTTTCTGAGTGTTTCAAAACAAAGGCAGACCTTCAGTTTGTAGATAGACTGAAACTGCTTGGGCAAAAAGTAGCTCAAATAATAGAAGGATATCACCCCGAGGAACTCGCTATTGAAAACCTTTTTATAGAGACCAATCAAAAGACGGCAATGCGGGTTGCGGAGGCGCGTGGGGCAATTTTATACCAGGCGCGTATTTTGGGGCTTGAAGTTTATGAATACACGCCTCTTCAAATCAAGGTTGCGGTGACTGGCTATGGAAAAGCGACCAAAACACAGGTAATGACTATGGTTAAAAAACTAGTTTCTGGCGCAGAAGCCATCAAACAAGATGACGAAATGGACGCGATTGCTATTGGGCTTACGCATTTTGCGCACAATCGACCACAAAATAACCTTGCAAACAAAGGACTCTAGGGTTGCATTACCTCTTTCCACAGTTTATCCACAGTTTCGATAAAAAACTCTTGCAGAGAAAAAAACTTTCTGTTACAACTATGAAGACCCGAGTTGATGTATGGGCTCTGGGTGATTAATTTTTAAAAATAAACTATGCCAGAGGAAGAAGAAAAAGACGACGAAATGATTGACCTTGGTGACGAGGTTGATTTTGCGGATGATAGTATTGATCTCGCTGATGATGACCTTTCCAGCGAAGAAGACGCTGAGATGGATTTCAGTACTCGTGAGATTGAATAACAAAAAAACCCCGCTTGTCAGCTGACAAGCGGGGTTTTTTTGTTTAGATTATCTTTACAAATCTCCTTTTTCCAATTTTGTAGACGCCAGGCGTTGCTTCTACTGTAAAGTCTGTTATTTTTTCCTCTTTACCATCTTCTATAAGGCGTTTTACTGCTCCTTCGTCAACAAGCCTTCTCCACTCTGTTATTGAAGAAACAACTTCTTTTGATTTTAACAGTTCTCCCATCTTCCCTTCTCTCTTAATTTCTACAATATCCTCAGGGATTTCTTTTTTTTGAAAAGTGGAAAGAAATGCTTCTCTTGCCGCAATAGCATTTTCTCTTCCGTGGTACATCGAAACGATTTCCTCTGCGAGGTCTAGTTTCACGTCACGTGGGTTTACGTTTGAATCCTTCAGCTTCTTCCCAACATCTTCTATTCTATTTGGCTCAGCTGTGGTGCAAAGTTTGTAGTAGTTTGCTATTGCAGTATCTGGAATGGACATTACTTTACCAAACATATTTTGCGGTTCATCAGTAATCCCAATGTAATTATCAAGGCTCTTGCTCATTTTTTCTTTTCCATCTGTACCTACGAGAATGTCTATGCTCATCACTGCCTGTTCTGGTAGTTGTTTATGTGCTTTCATTACGTCTCTCCCCATAAGCATATTAAATGTTTGATCTGTTCCGCCTATCTCTAAGTCACATGCTCCATAAAACTTATAAATAATTTCTGAGTCTACCCCCTGAAGAACTGGGTATATCATTTCATTCATATGGAGGGGTTGTCCATTTTTTATTCTTTCCTGAAACATGTCTCTCTCAACGAGGTGTGCATAAGTTATGTGTTTTAGTATCCAAAGAAGGTTGAAAATAGAAAATGACTCGGCATAATTTTTATCATTAAGCTGTAATTGCATTCGTGTGTCCGTGTAATGAACAGCCTTCGCAACAAAGGAAATAGGGGGGTACTCTCTTCCCTCACACTGAATATTTGCTGCGTTTTCCTTTGGAGCAAGGTCGCTAATTGAGTAAAACCAATCGGAGTTTCTTATCCAGGAAAACACCTTTGATTCTGTTGAAAGAATTTTTCCAACTTGAACAAGATATGTTTGCATGTTTTCTTCAATCTCTTTTTGTTCTATTTCTGGACGTACCTTGCTTTTCCCTGTTGGGTCGCCTATACGGGCAGTAAAATCACCAACGAGGAAAACGACCTTGCATCCTAGGTTTTGAAATTTACGTAATTTTTGGAGAATAACTGCATGCCCTAGGTGTATATCTGGGCGGGTTGGGTCAATGCCAAATTTAATTATTACTTCGCTAGGATTTTTTAGGAGTTTTTCCTTAAATTGCCCGCGCGGGTCAACAAATGTTGCAACTCCGCGTGTCAGAAGGTCGTCTATTTCTTCAACTGTCATAGTTCGTTTATTTTATCATAAATACTCCTGCTCGCCCATCCCCATTTTCTGTGGTATGATGTGTGCTACATTATGTCGCGACGCACCCGCTCTCTCAAGAAAATATTTAATTTTGTTTTGAACCACTCAAAAACAGTGTTTCTTTTTCTTGTTGGGAGTGGTTTTATTTTTGTGAGCATCCTTATTCTTTGGGCGTCCTTTATGAAACTTCCGGACTTTTCTGAATTTCATGACAGGAAGGTTGCTCAATCAACAAAAATTTACGACCGCACGGGCGAGGTTCTTCTTTATGATGTTCACCAAGATGTAAAACGCACAGTAGTTCCTTTCGAAGAAATTTCTCCTTGGGTTAAAAACGCGGCAATTGCAATTGAAGATACTTCTTTTTACCAACACAGCGGTATTAGTTTTCGCGGTATTGCTCGCGCGATACTATATGGTGGCTCCCGAGGCGGAGGATCCACTATTACCCAACAAGTGGTAAAAAAAACTCTCCTTACTGACGAAAAACTTATTACTAGAAAATTAAAAGAGATTATTCTCTCTTTTAGACTCGAGCAGTCTTTTACAAAAGATGAAATCCTCACTCTTTATTTAAATGAGATCCCATACGGCGGGAGTATTTACGGTATTGGTGAGGCCAGTATGACTTTTTTTGGCAAACGAGCAATCGACCTGACTCTGACACAATCCGCGTATCTCGCCGCAATCCCAAACGCTCCAACATATTACTCTCCATACGGCAACCATCGCGACAAACTTGAAGAACGAAAAAACCTTGTTTTGCGCAGAATGAATGATGTTGGTTTTATTACAAATTCTGAATATGAAACATCTCTCAAGGACAAGGTTGAGTTTCTTCCTCGCGAACCGCGGGGAATTAGAGCTCCGCACTTTGTGGAGTGGGTAAAAGAATATCTTGCTAATAAATACGGAGAAGTTGCCATTCAAGAAAATGGGTATAAAGTAATTACAACTCTTGATTACAATCTCCAACAAAAAGCAGAGGCTGTTATTGCAAACTATGGCCCTGATATTGAAAAAAATTTTGAAGCAAAAAACATGGCATTGGTGGCAGTGGATCCTGCGAGCGGTCACGTACTCGCGATGGTTGGCTCAAGAGATTATTTTGACGTTCAAAAAGAAGGCAACTTTAATGTAACTCTCGCCCACCGTCAACCGGGTTCTACATTTAAACCTTTTGTATACGCAACAGCTTTTATGAAAGGTTACACACCTGAAACAACTATTTTTGACTTAAAAACAAACTTTAGTACAAATTGCGACGCAAAAGGTGTTCCATTTTCTCCTCTTGTAAAACCTGAAGATTGCTATATGCCAGAAAATTATGATGGTAAATTTCGTGGCCCGATTTCAATGCGTGATGCTCTTGCGCAATCATTAAACATCCCCGCGGTAAAGACTTTGTATCTCGCGGGTATTACAGATTCTTTAACAACTGCGCGTCGTATGGGTATTGAGAAACTAGGAGACGCAAACACTTACGGTCTTACGCTTGTGCTTGGAGGCGGAGAAGTCTCCCTTCTTGATTTAACAGGAGGATATGGTGTTTTCGCGAATGACGGTGTGAGAAATCCAAATACTTCAATATTGCGCATAGAAGACAAAGACGGGGTAGTTATTGAACAATTTAAAAAATCTAGTGAACAAGTTATACCTACTGAGGTGGCTCGCAAAATCACAAGTATTCTTTCTGATAACATTGCGAGAACACCTGAGTTTGGTTCTAATTCCGCTCTTTATTTCCCCGGTAAAGATGTGGCGGTAAAAACAGGTACGACGAATGATTTTAAAGATGTATGGACAGTAGGATACACGCCTCGTATCGCCGTTGGAATGTGGGCCGGAAACAACGACAACACTCCTCTTCATAAAAATATTGCTGGTTTTATTATTACGCCTGTGTGGCACGCTTTTATGGTTGAGGCGATGAAAATCACTCCTTCAGAGCGTTTTATTGCACCAGAAAAAGAGGACTTGACCGTTTTGCCTACCCCTCTTCAAGGTATTTGGCAAGGTGGTGAAAAATATATTATTGATAGGTCTTCTGGAAAACTTGCAACCACATTAACGCCAATTGAGATGAAGGGTGTCATTGTTGTCCCAGAGGTTCACACAATCCTCCATTGGGTGAGTAAAGATTCTCCTCGTGGATTGCCACCTATAAGCCCTCAAAATGACTCACAGTATGTGTTATGGGAAACACCTGTCCGTGAGTGGGTTTTTGGTCAAGGAATTAAAGAGGGGGATCGTAGTAATATTCCGAATGAATATGATACTTCTCACACAGCCGACACTATTCCAGTTGTTTCATTGTCTGGTGTTGATTTTAATATTCCACATAAAATAGATGAAATTCTTAATATTTATGTGTCTGTTTCAAGTAAATATCCTATGAGTCGTGTTGAGTTATATATTAATGGTGAATTGGTTGATAAAAAAATTTTATCTCCATATGTTTTCTCTTTTACTTTAAACAACTTTTCTTCTATTTCAACCAATAACACTATTACTATAATTGCTTATGATTCAGTTTTAAACAAAGGGGTTTATACAACACAGTTATTTATAGAATAGTAGATGTTATTTGGAGTCCTTGTATTTTTCTAATATCTTTAAGTATCTCTTCTTTTTTAAATAAAATTTCTGTTTTTATAATTGGTTGAGTTTTGAATAAAATTGTGTTTTTTTTTATAAAGATTTGATTTATATTAATTGGAATTTTTTTATTTAATATAATTTCCATAATAAGTTGTTTTTTTTCTTTATCTGTATTTGTAAGGTTTTTAAACCTATTAAGGAGTTGGTTTAATTTGAGCATTTTACTTTATAAGTGGCATTGTAAGGTATGTGAATGATTGATCACCAAAACCTTTAATTACGGCTGGTTTATTTGAGCCATTAAATTGAATTATTATACTATCCTCATTTATAACATTTAAACAATCAAATAAATGTTTTCCGTTTAATGATATTTCTATTGGTTCTCCAGACATAGTAGCTGTTAAACTTGCTTCTGTCTCACCTATATCAGAATTTTTTGTTGTTATTAGGCATTTTTTTTGCTCAGGATTAATGATAAATTGAATTTTATTGAATTTATCAGAAAAAAGTGTTGATAATTTAAGTGTGTTGAGTAAGTCTTGTTTTAATATAATAACCTCTGTTGTGTTGTTTTTGGGGAGTATTTGCTCATAGTCTGGGTATACTCCTTGAATAACGCGTGATGTTATATATATAGATTTACTTGTGTAGGAAATTTGTGTTTTTGTTATTTTAAAAAGAATATTTTCATTTACCGATTCAAATATTTTTACTATTTCTATAATATTTTTTATTGGAATAATAACTCCGTGTGGTATATTACCACCTGTGTAATTTATTTTTTTTTCAGCTAACCTAAATGAGTCTGTTGCAACAAAAATAAGAATTTTTTCTTTTTGATATATATAAACACTTGAAATTTCAGGTTTTATATCAGAAATAGACGCGCTCATAAGCACGGATTTAACTCCTTGTATAAAAATTTGTGATTGTATAGTAAAACTTTCTCCTTCATTATTTATAATTGGTATTGTTGGAAAATCATCTGAAATTAAACCTTTTATAGTTATATTTTTTGATTTTGTTATTATTTTACAAACATTATCACTAGAAGATATTGTTATATTTTCTTCATCAGGAAGGTTTGAGAGTATGTTTGAAAAAAGGGAACCAGAAATAGCAACACTTCCTTCTTTTTTAATATCTGCTGGAATTTGAAATTCTACACCAACTTCTAGGTTTGTAGCTCGTATAATAAGTGTTTTATTATTAGTTGTTAATAAAACAGAATTAAGAATAGGAAGTGAGGAATTTTTTCCAGTAACTCTTTCTGCATTAAGAATACATTTTTGTATAATTCCTCTATTACAAGTGAAGTTCATATTGTTTTAATTAATTATATATAAATACTTATTATTACTATTATATATGTGTATAAGTGGATAACTTATTATTACCTTTTATTTTACTATATATATTTATTATTTTAATAAAACTTATATGTGTATAACTTTTATTAAATTGTTTATAAATTTTTTTTATTAAATTTAACATAATATTTATTAGTAATTATTAACAGAAATTTTTTTACTTATACACAACTTATATACATATTTGTAAAAATTAAAACATTGCTCTTATTTGATCTACTTCCTGCATAAGAGATAAATCATTTTTTATATCAACCTTAATTTTTTCACAAGAGTGCATCACTGTTGTGTGGTCGCGACCACCAAGTTTTTGACCAATTGTTGGGTAAGATATATTAAAATCCTCACGAAGAATAAACATAGCTATTTGACGAGGTTTTAAAACCTCTTTACGTCTAGTTTTTTCATAAACAAACTCTTCTTCAATGCTGTAAAAATCACAAACAACCTTAACTATTTCCTTCACAGATAATAATTTTTTAGGCTTTGAATTGTTTTTAATAAATGGTTTTATCTCATTTAATGTAAGGTTACGGTTTTTAAGCTCAGATTGGCAAATAATACCATTTAGTAAACCTTCAAGTTCACGAATATTGCCATTTATTGATGAAGCAAGGTACTCAATAATTTCCTCTGGAGGAAAAAACTTTTGTGTTTCCGCTTTAGCGCGAAGAATCGCGAGACGGGACTCATATTCTGGCTCTTGAATATCAACAATCATTCCAGAACTAAAACGAGACTTTAAACGAGCTTCAAGCGCAGGGATATAGTTTGGGTGTTTATCAGAAGAGAAAATAATCTGCCTATTGTTGTGATATAACTCGTTGAAGATATGGAAAAGCTCCTCTTGTGTTTTTTCTTTATTAGATAAAAACTGAATGTCGTCCATAATGAGCAGATCGTAAACACGGTACTTGTTTTTAAAAGTAGCCATTGCTTTCGAACCCTGTTGTACAGAATTAATATAATCTACAGAGAATTTTTCTGAGGTTGTGTAAAAAACGCGTTTGTTTGGATAATGTTTCTTAACCTCATTCCCTATTGCTTGAATAAGATGTGTTTTTCCAAGACCAGTATTTCCATAAATAAACAACGGGTTGTATACGTTTGTGCCAATCTTTTTCAAAATAGCCTGCGATGCGGCATACGCGAGTTCATTGAAAGAACCAATAATAAAATTACTAAAAGTATATCTCGGGTTCAACCCATCCTCTTTATTGATATAAAGATTAGCCAAAGGAAGTTCAACCCCATATTGAGACACCGCTTGCCCTATAACCCATTTCTCTTTTTTAGTTTCTTCTATTTTACATACAGCATATTCTATGCCACGTATATTTTCGGAAAGGTTACGAAGAGAGCGTAAAATAGTTTTATGGAATTTGTTTTGAAGCCAATCCTTTACAAATTCGTTTGGCACACCAACAATAACTATTCCGTCATCTTGCTTTAATATTGAAGTGTTTTTAAACCATGTGCTGAAATTTGCCCGAGAAAGCTCCCCTTCAAGCTCGAAAAGCGTTTTTTCCCAAAGATGCGCGTTGTTGGTCATAAAATGTTTAGGTTTGTTTTCATATTATATTCTTTGTTGGAAGAATACGGAAAGGGTATTAGGTGGATGAGTTGGTGAATATTATGTGGATAAACTGTGGAAACCTATTGTACCCTTTTATTATCTTAAAAAACAAGGACTAGATTTTTCTTTGAATATAGTGTAGAGTTGTAAATTATGTCACAAACATACCAACCAAAGAAGAAAAAGCGCGCAACAACGCACGGATTCCTCGTTCGTTCAGCTACAAAGAGCGGACGCAATGTTTTGAAGGCGCGCCGTCAAAAAGGTCGCAAGCTTCTCACAACAGTATAAGGGCAGAATATTGAATATTGAAGAGAGAATGTAGAATTGGGCCCGTAGTCATTCAATATTCAATATTCTAAATTCCACCCCAATGCTCCCTCGCAATAAACGCATCTCAAGAATAAACTTCCCTGCCCCAAAAGAGCATGGAAGTCGTGTTTTTTCACCATTTTTCACAGCTGTGTTCTATAAAGGTAGAATAGAAAGCTGTGCCTCAGT
The DNA here is from genome assembly GCA_049294435.1 of Minisyncoccia bacterium. Lineage (GTDB taxonomy): Bacteria > Patescibacteriota > Minisyncoccia > Phycocordibacterales > UBA1550 > UBA1550. Next base: position 2,918 of record JBAQCU010000040.1, on the reverse strand, counting down.
GGTTGTCTCAAAAAAGACAGCAAAGAACGCAGTTGTAAGAAACAAAATCAGAAGGAGGTTTTATGAGCTTCTAGCGCCATATTTTAAAACTATAACAATTCCAATAACGGTGGTTATTTATCCAAAAGCAAATACCCCAAAGACATCATTTTCTATTTTGAATAAGGAAATGGAAAAAGCTTTAAAACAAGCAAGGGTTATATAATACCATCCCCAATTAACCTCTTCGCATCCCGCCCAAAATATCGGCTGCAACTTTGAGAAAATTTTCAATGAATCTCGATTCACTTCAAATTTCTCTCTTCGTTTCGCTCGATATTTTGGGCGGGATACACGAAGGACTTAATTGGGGATGGTATAAGTTAATGAGATGATGCGTTAACCACGTAAGCCCTACTTGAGACCTACCTTTTTGACAAGAGCATCATATCTGTCTTTGTTCTTGCGTTTTAGATAGTTCAAATGCGTGCGACGATCCGCAACCATCTGCAGAAGCCCGCGACGTGAGTGGTTATCTTTGTTGTTCTTCTTTAAATGTGAAGCAAGTTCATCGATACGCTTGGAAAGCACAGCAACCTGAGCCTCTGGAGAACCAGTGTCTGTCGCGTGAATCTGAGCTTTCTTGATAATAGTATGTTTCTGCTTTGTCGTAATCATTATATGTATTCTAGCATATCTTGGCAATAAATACAATATCTGTGTGTTAAGAGCTTAAAAACACAGATTTTAGACGGTTTTTCTAACATGACTAGTAATACCATCCCCAATTAACCTCTTCGCATCCAGCCCAAAATATCGGCTGCAACTTTGAGAAAAATTTTCAATGAATCTCGATTCACTTCAAATTTCTCTCTTCGTTTCGCTCGATATTTTGGGCGGGATACACGAAGGACTTAATTGGGGATGGTATAATTTTGTGGATATGCTCTTCTGAAAAGATTCCAATAAGCATTCCAATAAAACTTAGACCGAGCCCAACGAGTGTTGATGGTATCAGAGGGTCAACAACATAAAGTTCGGTAAACTGCCACCCAAGAGCGCCAAAAATTATTGCAAGAAGAGCGCCCAAATTGTTTGATTTGTGCCAATATAAACCAAAAACAAGAGGAACAAATGCTGAAACCAGAGTTATTGAGTATGCTCCACTCACTAGCTCATAAATACTTCCCTGTCTTGAGGCAAGAGCAAGAGCTCCCAAAGCTACCAGAATAATTGATGAGCGGATTATTTTTAAACGTGTTTTGTCACTGATGTTGTTAAAGAATGGCTTAATAACGTTTTCTCCAAGGAGTGTTGCGGGTGCAAGGAGCGCTCCAGACGCGGTGCTCATAATAGCTGAAAGGAGAGCGCCAAAGAAAAAGATTTGAGTTATCATACTTGTATTGTCCATTATGAGCGTTGGAAGAAGTTGTTGGGGGTCACTCGCGACAAGCTCCGGATATTTTATTCGTGCGACAAGTCCAAGAGTTAGAGGAATGAGCGCGATTGTAAAGTACATAACTCCAGCAGACACAGACGCCCATTTTGCGATTGTTGCGGATTTTGCAGACATAACTCGCTGATAAACGTCTTGTTGAGGAATAGATCCTAGACCGATAGTCATCCATGCGGCGACCCACGCGAGCCAGTCTTTTGTAGTTGCGTCTGCTGGAGTTATCCTAAAGTACTCTGACGGAGTATTAGAGATAATCGCGCTAAGACCGCCATTTTGCAAAAGCACTTCCACCAAAATAACAATAAGACCTAGTACTATAACACCCATTTGAACTGTATCTGTTATGGAAACTGCCCACATACCGCCGATATATGTATAGATTACGACTATGATTGCAGCCGTAAGCATGCCAGTAATTGCAGGAATACCGAGAAGCATATTGAGAATAATACCCAATGCAACAAATTGCGCGGCAACCCAACCGAAATATGTGAGAATGATTGCGACAGAGAGCATTGTAGCAACAACCTTGTTATAACGCTCGTGAAAATAATCACCAATTGTTAGATTTTGGCGAGCATAGAGTTTTTTTGCAAAGAATAAACCGATAAGGATGAGACATAGACCTGCTCCAAATGGGTCCTCAATAACTGACAAGAATCCTCCTTCTGCCATACGCGATCCTGCGCCTAAAAATGTTTCAGAACCAAACCATGTTGCAAACACGGTTGCCAGAGCCATAGAGAAAGGCAAATGACGACCAGCGAGGGCGAAGTCCTGCGAAGACCTTACTCTGCTTGATGCGTAGATACCAATCGGTATCATAAGTAACATATATATAAGTACGAATGTTGCTACCATAATATTTAGAAAGCGAGCGAGCCCGCAGGGCTCGCTCGCTAAGTTAGTTTACAAAAATGATTCCTCTTCCTCACCTTCGTCACCAGTAACGATTTCTATGCCTCCTTCATTCATAAGCTCTCGTGAAAATTGGTCAAGAGGCTCTGGTTCGTTGCTAGTTTTGTGTGGCTCATTATGATCATCATCAATTATGGAAATCCCCTGCCCTTCAAGAGCGCGGAGCGAGGCATCGTCTTTTTCCTCGTGAATTTTCATATCTGAACGAATAGGCCCTTTGTCCAAATTGTGCGATTCTGTGATTATAATGTAGTCGTCTGATGAGCTCATAGGGAAAGTTTAACATCAATTAAGCCTATGTCCAAGACACGTGCCCAAGACACAGCTCTGTTGACCTGTCAGCTGATTCGCAATTGACATGTAACAATTGACAGGATGCACGCGGGAGCCATTCGCCTTCGGCGAATGGCTCCCGCGTCAAATGTCACTTGTCAAATGTTTATTAGCGACGTAGACGGGTCAGCAGAGCCGCGTCTTGGACGAAGACAAAAAAGAAAGTAATCTTTTTCATTCCCAAGCCGAGGAGCTAATATATGAGTACATATATTAGCGGCACTCGGACGCT
>JBAQCU010000039.1:0-34617 GCA_049294435.1 Minisyncoccia bacterium | reverse complement strand
GGGCTTTTTTTGAATTCCCGCCTTCCATCGCCTACTGCTCATTATTGGAGCGACAGGCAGTGGCGGGCAGGGAGGGTAGTTTCGAACTTGCCAAGGGCGGTCCTTGGCGGGAATACAGAGGAGCGCTCTTATTTGGAGATCACTCTAGCGCAAGACGCGAGTTAGCCTCTCATAAAACCCCTCGCGAAAACCAACGAATACAACGTCCACGCGTTTTTTATCGACAATGATGCGGTATGCAATACGGTAGTGCACATTATTCATCTTAAAATGAAACGAGTGACATTCATCAAGCGGTTTTTGTAATCTCTCGGCATCATAAGGGTTTTTTGCGATTATCTCACATGAGAGTCGCACAATTTCGTGACGTACCGAAACCGAAAGTTTCTTTGCGGCTTTCTTGGCAGAAGGGGTAATGTATACCGAGAATTCCATACTAAAGGATAGTCTCTATGGGTGAAACTTTATTTTTCTTAGACTCGCCTATACTGAGCTCAAGAAGCTTTACATTTTTTGCATCAGAAAGAATCTCGAGTGTTTCAAGCTCGCTTTCAGACATTCCCCGAACAAGCTCAAACGCTGAAAGTACTTTGGGGAGTTTTTTTGTATTCAAATGTAACGCAAAAGTAGACATATTGATATCGTATCTCTTTTTGTCAAACAATGCAATAAATAAACAGCTGTCATTTTATCCCTGCCAATGACCGCCCTTGGCAGGAATAATCCCCATAGGCCTCGCCTATGTAATCATAGGCGAGGCCTATGGGGATATACGAAAAAGACCCCTTTCTCTTGCGAGAAAGGGGTCTTTTTCTGAATTGAGGTTAGTTCAAATTTTGGTCCTTTTTGCTCCAAGAGCTGATTCTGCTGAATCATCGTTCGAGATATTTCTCTGAAGCAATGTATCAACCAAATTTGAGCTATGTCGCCCTGTCTTAATGGACGGTACGCGACACAGTTTCTACTAAACCGTCGTTTCGGGGAACAATAACCAGCTAAAAGTGAGCTCAAGGGGTTACTTTAGAAGGTTCCCTATTTGTATATATCCTTTCTGTGCCTGATTTTGAGAACAAAAATAGATTTACCGGCAACATCAAACAAAATTCTATATTCCCCTATTCTAAACCTAAATTCAGCATCCTTAAAATCAGTTAGATGTTCCGCAAACTTAAGCGGTTCATCTAACTCACTGTAAAACTTCATCTTTTTTGCAATGCGTTTTTGTATTTCTTCCGGCAAAACACTCAAATCTGATATAGCACTGTGCGTATAATTTATTTTCATTTATATTTACAAGCCTAGCTTCTTGAAAAGAAGATCTTGTGACAAATATTGTTTTTTCTTTACTTCTTCTCGTGATTTTTCAATATCTTTAAGATAACTAAAATAACCAAAAAACTGCTCAAAAGTTTTTTCTATTCTTTTAAGATAGTCATATTCCTTTGCTGGAATTATAACATTGCTTTTAGTTGTTGTAGACATAAACATAGCATATCAAAGGGTAGTAAAACTTGCAAACACCCATAAAGCCCCGCCCTTTTCCAAAAAGGGCGGGGCTTTATGGGGAGCTAGAGAAAAAACCGACTTTGGGGGATTTAGTCGGTGTAGAAAAACTTTTGCAGATCTTTTTCAGGAATAAATGGCAAAAGTTTTTTAAAAATGTTGTGAAGTGTTCCCCTGTCTATTTCCTTATGGTTTGGTACGGTAACAACCTGTTTTACATCAAAAGCAACCCTAACCAAATTAACATGACTCCCCTTCTGTCGGCTAATATTAAAATTGTGTCGCTCACAAAAACTTATGACCTCTTTACCAGAAAGCCTTCTTTGCTTAGGCATAGAGAGAAATTGGCATTTCGTAATTGATAAAAATCGATGGAGTACGGCTGATAGATGTTTCCTCAGCAAGAGTTTCCTCAAAAAAAAGCTCTGTTGCTTCCTTGATGTTTGCAAACAAATCTTCTAGATTTTTTGCCTGAGTAACAATCGAAAAATCATTTGCCGAAGCTACATAATACCCATCTTGTCCCTTTTCAATTGAAAATTGAATAATATTTTTCATTACATATAGCATATCAAGGTTCAATAAAACTTGCAAACACCCAAGAAAACCCGCGGATCCTTTTTTACATAGGTTTTTACATAGGCGAGGCCTATGGGGAAATGGGGGCATACATAGGCCTCGCCTATGGGGTAAGCTTATGGGGTAAGGCTGATACATAGGCGAGGCCTATGGGTACATACGAAAAAGACCCCTTTCTCGTGAGAGAAAGGGGTCTTTTTCTGAATTGGGGTTAGTTTCTAGCCTTGTCTTACCTTGTTCGAGATATTTCTCAGAAGCAATGGAATTGACATGGTTTAAGTTGGCCCTTTTTCGATTTGAATTGAGCTTCGTTTCGCGTTGGGTTTAGCTCGTTCGAGATATTTCTCTGAAGCAATGCATCAACCTAATTTGAGACTAGGCTCTTTTCGGGGAACCACCTACCTCTAGCTTTGATTGCGACGAAAGAATCTGTAAGTTAATACTGGATTGCTTCGCTATGCTCGCAAAGACAAGAAGTTTTTCAAACATTAGTTAGTGATAACTGATGTTGCGTCAGGGTAGCTGTAGATGTTTGCGCCAGTGATGCCTGTTACTCCACCGTTCAAATCAGTCCAAGTGAACGATGTGTTTACACCGAGCTTGGTTGAAAGAGAGGTTGTGTTAACAGCACCACCTACGGTCGCAGCGGTTACATAGATTCTGTAGATCTTTGAAGTTCCTGCAGCAATCAAGTCACCGTTTGTGAAGAGAATCGTAACCGTACCTGTACCTCCTGCTGTTACGGCGAAGGCACCACTTTGTGTAGTAGTAACCGTGTTACCAGCAGTATCCTTCACAACAATGTTGGTGCTACTTGTTGTAGCAGTAACAACACCTGTCGAAGTCACGCTGATTGGCAATGCGGTGAGTTTCAAGTCACCAGCAGCATCAGCTGAAACAGTAACTTCAGCAATCTTTACAGAACCATTAAGAAGTGAATCTGACGAATCCGCAACGGTAATCGTAGGCTTTGTAGAAACAAGGGTGTATGTGTTTCCAACAACAGCGATCGTGCTTGTTGATGTCGTAACACCACCGATTGTGTACTTCATGAAGGTAAGAGATGTTGTTGCCGTCTGATTTGACGGAATTCCGTTTGTACCAACTGAACCAAACGATGCCTGAACATTTACATTGTAACCTGCAGGGCTGTTAGGAACACTGATATTAAGACCAGTGAGGTAAGCAACACCAGAAACTACTGGGGCTGATTGACCACCTACGGTTACCGTTGTAATCGGGGTTGTTGTTGATGTCATTGCTGAACCACCAACTGTGAATTTCAACTCAGAGATTGTTGCAACACCGTTTGTAGCAACAAAGTTGTACTGAGATGTTCCAAGATTCTGTGTTCCGCCAACAACGAACTGCGCAGCAAGTGATGCTGGAGCGGCGTTGAGAGTAGGAACAGCTACAGAACCAGTCTGGATTGTAAGTGTCTGACCTGTTGTTGCTGAACCAGGAGTTACTGTTACATTTGAACTTGCGCCAACAGCTGTTGGAAGAAGTGTCGTAATAACTACACCTGATGTTGCCGCACCGAAGTCAGCCATAATGTCAATCGTCTTGGTTTGTCCTGCGGCGAGCGTGAAGTTAACCGAGAAGTTGTTGGCTGCTTGAGGAGAGATGCTTGTTGCACCTGAACCTGAAGTTTCTGTAGTTCTCAGGTTGCTCAAGTTCGTCGTTGTTGCAGTCAAGCCAACAGCGAGGTTAGTAATACGAACACCCTCTGATGTACTTGTATTCTGAAGAACGAACGAACCAATCTTTACATTAGCTGTGTTTGGGTTCACTGTCTGCGAAGATGCATAGCCAGGAGCCATTGCAATGCTAAGCGCGCCAGTTGTAACACTCAAGCCAGTTGTAGCAACAGCCGAAGTAGGAACAGCCATCGTTGCCGATGAGCTCTGACCTTGGCCATTTGATGATCCTGCTACGAGGTTAACTGACACGGTACCCGCTGTGTAGTTTACGCTTGCAGCCGACTGAATATCAGCGCGTACTTCAAGAGAACCTGTTGTTCCTGCCGCAACGATCAATGATGATCCGAGCTGGAAGGTGAGGGCTGTTGATGTACCTGCCATATTCTGAGATGAACCAACTTGGCTACCATTGTAGAAGAGAGCCACATTGTTCAAACCGTTAGGAACAGGTGTTGAACCTGTAATGGTTGGAGTAACATAAAGTGTTGAAACCTTGATGTCTTCGCCATATGCCTGAAGCTTGTACTTTGCGATAACTGCTCCCGTTGCTCCCCCTGTTATGTTTGAGAGATTGCTGAAAGCAGGATCTACTGTTGTCGTAACTGAACCAGTGTTGACAGATACGGTTGTACCGTTCTGTGCAGTAAAGGTTACTGTAGTAGGAGCGGTAACACCAACATTCACACCAAGTTGAGTGTCCATAACCATAAGGTCGCTGGCGTTCTCAAGGTTGAACTGTGCGGTGCGGTTTGAACCCTTCATGATATCACCACGAAGTTCAACTGTCTGTGAACCTGTGCCCAATGTTACAGGGCTTGAACCGAAGTCAAAGCTAAGACGATTGGTTACTGGGTCTACAGTAGAAGCAGAACCAACTGCGGAACCGTTGACATAGAGTTTAAGGTTTGCAATAGCGTCTGTCGTAGCCGAACCAATGAACTTAAATGATGCTCCTTTAAGAGCGACTGAGCGTGTTGATACACTCACTGCGCCTGTCCAGAACACCTGACTCATTGTGCCAGCGTTTACGCTAGCTGTTGCAATTGAGGTTGAACTTGCTGTTACGCCAGCCAATGTGGCACCAGCAATATTCATGAAGTTTCCTGAAATATTTGCTGTGTTCATTGATGTAGAACCTGAAACTGTGTAGCCAACAAGTGTCACTCCAACAATCTGACCCGAAGCGGTTGAAAGGATGTCAGCCTTCACGGAAAGCGTGAGTGAACCGTTTACTGCAAGTCCGAGATTATTGAATGTAATGGAACTATCTGTGTTGTTCACCGAAACTGAATCAGATACGCGAACGTTACCATTGTAGAGGTATACGTTGCTAAGTGTTGAGTTTGATGAAATACCAGTACGCATCAACTTAACATTAGTGATCGTGCCAGTACCAGAGAACGCGAAGTGTGCGAGGTCAGCAGTTGCTTGACCAGCGACTACAGCTGATGCTGCAGGGTTGTCGTTTGCAAGTGATACTGAAATCGGACCTGATGCAACAACTGTTGTTGCGCCAGTTGCGCATGATGCTCCTGTTGTTGGACTAAATCCAACTGTTGAAGTACAACCAGGAACCAATGTTGTGGTTGTCACTACGCCTGAGGCGCATGACGCTCCTGTTGTTGTGCTAAAGCCAACTGTTGATGAACATCCAGGAACCAATGTTGTGGTTGTGCCACTTTCCATTGTGTTCAACTTTGCGCGTGTTGATGCACCTACGTAACCCGTACCGCTGGTCAAACCAACTGGTGCGAGAACATCCGATGCGTATTTATTCTGGAACTTAATAACGGCTGCCTTTGTTGCAGGACCGAAGTAAGAAGTTTCACTTCCTGGCGCACCTGCACCTGAAGTAGAAACCTGTGTGTCAGCGCTCATGTTCAAAACCATTTGAAGGTTTATTACATCAGCACCGGTGCTGCCTTGCTTCAAGTTTGTTGTGAATGTAGCAGCATGAGCTGTTATTGCAAACATTGCAACACCAGCAACAAGTCCTACCAAACCTGCAGCAATTTTTGCAGACTTTGATGAAATAATTGTAGTCATATATTAGTGATAATTTTCTAATCGCACAGTGTGCTTCCATTCCCCGTCTTTGCGAGCGTAGCGTGGCAATCCAGGATTATTCGTGATGAACTCTTGGATTGCTTCGAGTACTCGCAAAGACGATGCGGGAATGGGTTTCGTAACACACATAATTAAGTAACCTTGTTATTATTCTGTCGTTTTGTCGGTCATGCGGTAGTGCTTCGACCACTCGGGTCGAGGCCATAGAAATCTGAGTTGCGAAGCAACACATTTGACCATTGACCATTGACATTTGACGAATGCAAATACAATGATGAACACCAAACGAAATTGCTGACAACCCAATTCAATGAAGACATCCCAATTTGTGAGAGATGTTTCCTATGCAAGACCCGCTGCATTCAGGATTGAATGTGGAATACGAATACATCATAAAGGTCGGGTCTTGGGGAAGGGCTCATAAAGGCCCGACCTTGGGATGCGACTCATTCAATACCATTCAATACTCAATGCAACGGATCTAGTTTTCAATGACCTCTCCCTCAAGCTTGCAATCTATCGTAAGCCGGGAGTTTCTATTTAATTGATGTGTGAGTAATGCGAACACTACTACATACATCTAAATCCAGTGACGCAGAAACAAATCTACACACTGAACTTACATACATTATATATGGTGCAAGATGAACCTGCAAAGTATATGTGTGGATAACTCAAAAACGAGTCTATAAAGTTGAAAGTGTAAAGTCAAAAGTCGATACAGTCCAACATCCACACAAGGAGATAATAGCAGAAAATGGAGGAAAAGTCCACAAGTATTCACTTTCTACTTTATGGACTTTACGGACATTAGACTAGTTATGCTAATGCATAACGTGACCATCTACGTTCTCCAGCTTTCTTAAGGACACCGTTCTCCACCAATGACACAAGTTCCCGCTGGATTGTTTTTTCTGAAAAGTCTGCGAAGTGAGTTGCAATGTCCTTTATAGTTACTTCACGGTTGTCCTTTACAAGTTTTAAGATGCGCGTACGGCGGGACTCAATTTGTGTAGAATGTGGAATATTGAATGTTGAATGTTGAATGGGTACAGAGGGGATGGATTGCTTCGTCCCTCGCAAAGACGGGGGCGGGTTTCTATCGGACATTGTGATTGCTTTTTGTCCGATAGAATGTCCTTTAGGAGTTTGGGTAGAATATGGAATTGGTGCGGAGGTGCTGGATTGCTTCGTCGTGCCTCCTCGCAAAGACGGAACGAAGCGTGGATGCAGTGCGGACTCTGGGTTCGGCGCGCTGAAAAAATTGTCGCCAAGTATGCTGTCGGTACGGGACTCGCGAGAAGCTTTATTGATCTCTATTGTGTCACGAAGTGAAGAGTATTCCCTCTTCAAAATAGTAAAATTCATCTCGGAAACAAGACCCGCAATAAATGCAAGTTCAAACAATGATAGAGTCTCTATGATATTTGCGCGAAGCATCTCAAGGACATTTGTTTCAACTCCGCGACTACCATTTTTTACGATAGACGAGTCTCGGACAAGCTCTAGTGAGAGAGCGCGGAGTCGAGTCTTCATCGGCTCCGTGTCCGATAGAAAATTAGTAACGAGGTAAATTGCAGTAGCAAGACGTTCGCACTTTTTTGACATACTGGCACCAAAAGCCGTTATTCTATTTGACGGTAATTCGCTCACAAGTCTAGTATCTTTAATGTCTTTTTTGTAGTCCATTGTATGTCCTTTTAGTGTCCTTTATCGCACGATTTTCCCAGTGCGTGTCCTTTATTGGAAACTTCCTTACTTGTGTCCATTATATAACGGACATTTGATTAAAGTCAAAGGGTGCGGGACGATTGACATTTAACAAGTGGCCAAATGAGGGTTTGCGCTTCGCGCAAACCCTCATTTGTGAAATTTGGTTAAATGTTACATGTTAATAGTCAAATGTTTCCTTTGTGTTACTATGTATGAATAATTATGGCAAAGAAAGAACGAAACGGGCGAAGTAGAAACGATGAGAAGGTTCCTAAAAAAATAAGTAAAGTGTCTCAAGAAAAAACCTCGTTGTTTAGCAGAGTATCATTTCTTGGAGGACTCTCTGACGAGATACGCCACAGCGTCATCGCTATTTTATTTTTTGTTGTTGGTATCTTTTTTTCTGTCGCTCCTTGGGGCTATGCTGGGTTACTCGGTGGAAAAGTTTACGACGGGCTTGAGTATCTTCTTGGTGTCGGGTACTTTGCACTCCCCCTTCTTCTTTTTCTCCTTGGTGTTTCTTTTTTTCGAGAGTCGCGACCAAACATTGCGGTCACAGCAAGCCTTGGCGCATTCCTTTTTCTTTTTTCAATTCTTGGTCTAGTAAATATATTTTCTGGAGATATGTCTGGGGGGATCCTTGGGCAAATTGTTTCTGTTCCGCTAGTCAGGCTTTTTGATACATACATAGCGACTCTCTTCCTGATCGCATTCCTCGCGATATCTTTCCTTGTGATGTTCAACGCAAGACCGTCATTTTCATCACTTCTGTTTTGGAGAAAAAATGATGATGGAGAAAATGACGAACAACTTGCAACTGACACCGCTACGCGGACGATTGACGACAATACAGATATAACAGAAACAATTGACGAGAATGCGGATACAGAGAAAGTTGAAGAAAAGCCGGCAGTAGTCATGTCAAAGGTCAAAGGTCAAAGGTCAAAGGTGGGTGCAGATGCAGATGAGTCAGGGATATCATTCAACCAAGTGATGAACACAACGTATGTTCCTCCTCCGCTTTCACTTCTTGAAGGAGATCGTGGCAAGCCTGGAGTTGGCGACATCAAAGCAAATGCGAACATTATCAAGCGCACACTCGGACAGTACGGTATCACGGTTGAAATGGACGAGGTCTCCATCGGACCGTCCGTAACTCGCTATGCGCTCAAACCAGCCGAAGGAGTAAAACTTTCGCGCATCGTCGGGCTTCAAAACGAACTCTCATACGCGCTCGCCGCGCACCCTATTCGTATAGAAGCTCCGATACCAGGACAGTCTCTCGTAGGTATTGAAGTGCCAAATTCCACAAAGACTGTCGTCGGTTTAAAAACACTTTTTTCTTCCGATGAATTTCAAGAGTCGCACAAACCTCTGCTAGTGGCGCTTGGACGTGGTGTGTCTGGAAAACTTTATTATGCTGACCTGGCAAAAATGCCACACGTGCTTATAGCGGGAGCAACAGGCTCTGGAAAATCTGTGACCATTCACGCGGTTGTAAACTCACTACTATATAGAAATGGCCCCGAGGCAATGCGTTTTATTATGATTGACCCAAAACGTGTTGAGCTTACTCTTTACAACAAAATTCCACATCTTCTCACGCCAGTCATTACCGATGCAAAAAAAGCAATTCTCGCGCTCAAGTGGGCGGCAAAAGAGATGGATCGCCGATACAACATACTTGAAGCTGAATCCGTACGCGATATTTCTTCGTACCATAAAAATATTATTGAGCCAGCATACAAAAAAAATGGTAGGCCGGGCGAAGCGACTCTCCCAGAAAGGATGCCGTACATCGTCATTATTCTAGACGAACTCGCGGATATTATGCAGGCATATCCGCGCGAGCTTGAAAGCGCTATCGTACGCCTCGCTCAGATGAGTCGCGCGGTTGGTATTCACCTAATTCTCTCCACACAAAGACCATCGGTAAACGTCATCACTGGACTTATCAAGGCAAACGTACCAGCGCGTGTGGCATTGCAAGTGTCCTCACAAATTGACTCACGCACAATCCTTGATGCGTCTGGCGCGGAAAAACTGCTTGGTGCGGGCGATATGCTCTATATATCGGGAGAAATGTCCAAGCCAACGCGTATCCAGTCGGCATTTATGTCCGAAACAGAAGTGAAAGCGGTAGTAAAATATCTAGCTAATATGCCAACAGACAGTCTCCCTGATACCGACGAAATTAACCTATCGTCTGGAAGTATAAGCAATGAACGCGATTCGCTGTTTAGCTCTTCATTTGACGAAGAAGAGGCTGGGAATGACGATGACGATTTGTATGAGGATGCGCGCGCAATAGTTATTGAGGCAAGAAAAGCCTCCACTTCATATCTTCAAAGACGCCTAAAAGTTGGCTACTCCCGAGCTGCGCGACTTATTGATATGCTTGAGGAACGCGGAGTGATTGGGCCCGGAGATGGAGCAAAGGCGCGTGAAGTTATTGAGCGTCCGATGGAGAACGTTCAATAAATTCATGCAAGTTCAAATTTAAAAGTTAAAAAGTGAAACAGATAGATTTTCTAACCCCAATTAAATCCTGCTCCGCAGGGATTTCTTCCAGAAATCATTTAACGGGGTGATGACTTTCAACTTCGCTTCGCTCAAAGAAAATCATCATGGAAGGCAGAAAAATAATAAAATGGTGGCTCTGGGGACTTGGGGTTGCGATTGTCATTGGGTATTCATACTTTGTGTTGTATGGCTATGTTCGTGGCCCAAGAATTATTGTTGAAAGCCCGTTGAACGGCTATTCAACGACTACTCCAGCAATTGTGGTTATTGGGCGTGGTATTCACACAAATAATCTCTCTGTGAACGGAGCTCAAACGCCTGTTGACCTTGATGGCAACTTTCACGCTCAATTGATACTGGCTCCCGGGTATAATATAATTAAAGTCACCGCGAAAGATAATTACGAGAGAACCGCGGAAAAGACGATTGAGATTGTATTGGTAGAATCTGGAATATCGAATATGGAATATGGAATGGATACTGGTACAACAACGGAGGGCACGACGATACCCGAATTTCAAATGTTGAATTTCTAATTTTTAAATAATGTTTTAATTATTTAATTCATAAATTAGAGAATAAGAATTTATTTTGAAATTTGAAATTTGAAATTAATAATTATTTTAAAACTTTAAAATTATGGCATTAGCAAAGAAAAAAGTAGTTGAAAAAAAGGAAATTGGCGGGAACATAGAAGACACAATCAAGGCAATTCAGGCGAAATTTGGCGAGGGTGCCATTATGAAGCTTGGGGATAAGCCAAAAGTTGGAGTTGATGCTATCTCCACGGGCTCCATCGGTCTTGATTATGCCCTTGGTGTTGGCGGGCTCCCTCGCGGTCGCATCGTAGAAATCTTTGGCCCTGAGTCTTCTGGCAAAACCACACTCACCCTTCACGTCGTTGCTGAAGCGCAAAAAGCAGGAGGTATATGCGCATTCGTGGATGCAGAGCATGCAATGGACCCAGAGTATGCAAAGAAGCTTGGCGTAAACATTGATGAGCTTCTCATCTCACAGCCAGACAACGGCGAGCAAGCGCTCGAGATAGTAGAATCGCTCGTACGCTCTGGAAAAATGGACGTGATTGTCATCGACTCGGTGGCTGCACTCACTCCTAAGGATGAAATTGAGGGTGATATGGGCGCGCACCACGTGGGTAAACAAGCACGACTGATGTCGCAAGCACTCAGGAAACTCACTGCAATCGTTGCAAACTCAAAAACGATTGTTATTTTCATTAACCAAATTCGTATGCAGATTGGTGTGATGTTTGGGAACCCAGAAACAACTCCAGGGGGCAAGGCGCTCAAATTTTACACATCAGTGCGTTTGGACATTCGCCGTATCGCGCAAATTAAAAAAGGAGATGAAGTTGTGGGCAGTCGCACACGCGTGAAAGTGATTAAAAATAAGGTCGCTGCCCCATTCAAACAGGCGGAGTTTGATTTGATGCATGGTAAAGGTATTTCTCAGGAGGGCGAAATTTTAGGTCTTGGGGAAAAGTTTGAAATTCTCCAGAAGTCTGGCTCATCGTATTCGTATGGCGACGTGAAAATTGGGCGGGGGTATGACTCAGCCTGCATTTTCCTCGCAGACAATGAGAACAAAGCCATCCGCGCTTCCCTCTTGAAAGAAATTCGGGCGAAATTGAGGGAGGACGCGGATTAAAGTAGGACGGGCACGTGCAGTCGTAGAAAATTGATGGGGGGCTTCCGTAAGGAAGCCCCCCATCTTAAGCTCAAACCATTACAGCAATAGCACGCTATAGCGTGCTATTGCTGTAATTCAAAAAGGAAGCTATGCTGTACGTGTGACAAACAATACATCAAGGAAAAGTGCCTGCCGTGTAACCCGCAGAAGCGCTCTGCAGAAAAAAATTATTCTTCTCTTGTCTGCTGGACTCGCTCTTGGTCTTACCAGAAATCCGAATCAATACTTTCGAATTGTACGAGAAGTAACCCGAGAGTGGAGTAATATCGATCGTAATTCCCTCAGTCGCGCTATTCACTCTTTGTATGAATCAAAGCTTGTTTCCACAAAAGACAACCGTGATGGAACGCTGACACTTGTACTATCCAAAGAGGGTAAACAGCTTGCGTTGACGTACAACATTAACAATATGGAGATAAAGGCGACGACACAATGGGACGGAAGGTGGCGTATCGTAATGTTTGATGTGCCAGAACCTCTCAAAAAAGTGCGTGACACGCTTCGCATGCATTTTAAAAATATGGGGTTTTATGAATTTCAGAAATCTGTTTTTGTGCATCCGTACCCGTGCGCGAGAGAGATAGAATACATTGTGGAGTTTTATAAAGCGCGGAAATTCATACGTTTTATTGTTGCGATCGATATAGATAATGGGTTGGAGTTGAAGAAATATTTTCATCTTTCATAAGCACACACCTTCTACAGCAATAGCACGCTATAGCGTGCTATTGCTGTGATGGGATGGGGGTGATATGATTGCCATGTCGTAGTTATATGATTCAACTTGCATCTTTTTTGCAGACAATGAGAATAAAGCGGTACGCTCGGCAATCCTTAAAGAAGCCCGCGCAAAACTAAAGGAGGTAGAGTGATAGCAAAAGAAATAGCTTAAAAACAAGACCCTTAAAATACAAAAAATAATCCAGCCGGTTTAAACCGGCTAGATGATTTTTTGTATTTTCTGGGGCGCGAAATTGAAAGAGGGTTTTAATTACCAAAAACCATCTGCAATTTTGCGCGGGTCATAGGTCCCACATTGCCATACCCTCGAGCTTTGGCTGATGAAACAACACCGTACTTTATTTGGAATCGCCCAACTGCCTTTTTGGTAAGCGGACCATAGTGACCATTAACGATCCCTTCTGGATACACATCCTTGTTGGAGGCAAGAAGCACCTGCAAGCGACGCACATCAGCTGATGACATGCCCTTGGATAAATTCTTTGAAAAGACAGCCGAGGTCCCCCCATCAGATGGTCCGGTCATTTGTGTATCATTAATGGACAAAGAAGCTGTCTTGCCACCGCAAGACTGACCTGTGGTTGCACTGAATAAGTAACCAGATAAACAGCCAGGGATTGTAGTACCACTACAGGACTGACCTGTAGTTGCGCTAAATCTGTAACCAGGCATACAGCCAGCAATTGTGGTAGTAATAGGAGTAGAAACAACAGGGATACATGACCAACTACCAGAAGAATTTTGTCCGAATGCGTACCCTACTTGGCAGGTAAGGAGTGAGGTTGGCACTCCTCCACCAACTGGAACACATGTTGCGCTCGCGCCAGACCCTGATACTTGATACCCAGCACTACAACTGAGCGCCCCACATGTGGGAAATGCATTGTATGTTGCAACATTGGGCAATACGGTACACAAACTCGTGCACGCGGTAGTAGCCGAGGGCAACACCGTATACGTTCCTGATGCAGTCGGCAATGTCGCGAATGATGTTCCCGGGGTGGTGTTCGCTTCACACACAAGCGTTGTTCCGCCTGAAGTTACCTGGATAGACTTCACCGTAGCATCAGATGATGCAACATTAAAAGCTGATCCGGGATTTGTAACCGTGAATGCTCCACTGCTGAACAACCAGCTCTGAGCAGTAGAGCCGTTCATAATAATCATATTGGCAGATCCTGCGCCGAATGTAACTGCGGAGACCGTGATGTTGCTGTTTGCAGTAAAGTCAGTCACTGCTGCAAAAACAAGTATTGGGAGAAACAAGGACAGGACGATTGCTAAGGATTTTTTATTCATAGTGATTATAATGTTTAGGGAACAAGATAATTAGCTACGAATTGCTACGATATTGTATGTCCCCGCCACAGGAGTGCACGCTGCTGCAGTTAAGGTAGAGAACCCAATCGCTAAAGTATTAGCAGCTGAAACTCTAAATGTCACCGCTGGACAAAGTGAAGTTGGCACTGGACCATTTACAAAGACCTTGTCCGCTGTGGTGAGACCAGTCACGGTAAATGTTTGTTCTGTTGTTCCAATGGCGGCTGCAGAAGCTACTGGCGTTAGGGTTGGCGCGTAAACACTCATTTGAGTAATAACAGTACCACCACCAAGAGCAAGTGATGTTCCTGTTGCAGCACCAAGGGCGGGGGCAACAAGCGTTTTTCCACTAAGAGTCTCTGTGCCAGCCAAAGTTGCCAATGTTCCTGTCGTTGGCAAAGTAACATTCGTCGCTGCTGTTGTGGTAAGTGTGTTAGAGAACGCGCCAGCGGTTACAAGTGTTGAACCAGCTGCAAGTGTGAGAGTACCAGTGCCTGTGGTGATAGTATTGCCGTTAATCGTAGTTGCTGTTGCAGCGCCAAGAGCTGGGGCAACAAGCGTTTTTCCACTAAGAGTCTCTGTGCCAGCCAAAGTTGCCAATGTTCCTGTCGTTGGGAGGGTAACATTTGTGGTTGCTGTCGTCGTAAGTGTGTTAGAAAACGCGCCAGCAGTTACGAGTGATGAACCCTCCGCCAATGTAAGAGTTGCGGCAGTTGCTGGAGCGGTAATAGTCACCTTGTTTACGCTTAGAGCTGTTACCGTGCCGTCAGTACTGATGTTGGTACCTATTGTCGTCGCGGCTTGCGCGGCAACAGCCACAAACAAAACGGATAAAATAACGGATAGGGTAGCCGAAATGGGACTTATCTTTTTGAAATACGTGCTGATTTTTTTTGACATATGTTTGAGTTTGCTTCTGATACCAATTAATTATTAAAGATGGGGACAATAAAAATCTCTCCCTGTAGTTTCTGGAGTTCCTTAAGTATACCCCCCCCCGAATATATGCAACAAAAAAAGGGTAGCCTGTGGATAACTATAATACTTTTAATTACGAAACTCCCCTTAATTGCGTCTTTGCGAGTACTCGAAGGAATCAAGAACCATAGATTGCTTCGAGTACTCGCAAAGACATACAAAAAACAAAGTAGGCAAGTTGCATTTTGTTAAAAAACCCGTAGAATGTGCAGATTATGGCAATTATTGATTACAATGAAATTAAACCAGGGAAATGTATTGTTTTAAAAGGCGAGCCGTACATAGTTATGTCCTCACACGTAGCGCAGAAGCAAAAGCGTCGCCCTACAAACCAGACTAAGCTCAAGCACCTCATTACCGGACGTGTTGTGGAGGAGACTTTTCAGCAATCAGACCGAGCAGAAGAAGCTGATATTGAAACAAAGGAGATTAAGTATCTTTATTCCGGCAAGGGAGAATCATGGTTCTGCTCAATAAAGGACCCCTCAGACCGTTTCTCATTAAAGACAGAGGTTCTCGATGGAAAAGAAGGATTCCTGAAGCCAAATACAAACGTTACCGCTATGCTTTTTGATGATAAAGTGATTAGTGTTCGTCTTCCTATCAAGGTTGAACTTCTCGTGAAAGAGGCTCCTCCTGCAGTACGTGGAAATACAGTATCGGGTGGCTCAAACACAGTAACCCTTGAAACTGGCGCAACGATTAACGTGCCAATGTTTATTCACGAAGGAGACCTCATTCGTATCAATACAGAAACAGGGACGTATGCTGAGAGAGTAGATAAGAAGTAATTTGGGACATTTGACACCTGACACCGCTACGCGGACAATTGACAAGAATACAAAAATAGAACACAACAAAAACGCAATCGCGGAGCGATTGCGTTTTTGTATTCCGTCAAATGTCACTTGTCAGTGGTCAGTTGTTTTTTCTTTTACTTCGCTACGAATGGCAAAAGCGCCATGAATCGTGAACGCTTGATTGCGGAAGCGAGCTGGCGTTGATGCTTTGAGCATACGCCTGTGCGCTCTCCACCAATCATACGAGCGTGTGGGTTGAGAAACTTCTTTAGAATATCAACATCTTTATAGTCGATAAGCTTTACGTTGTTTGTCGTAAAATAACATTGTGTGTTCTTTTTCATAATAAGTTTATTTATTTAATTATTTAAACTTATGAAGTTGGATGCGATACAAGGCGACCGCGAGGATTTCGACCAAGCTGTATAAAAATACAGTGCGGGAGAAACCGGAGCGGTCAACAACGTAGCGCGCCAGCTACATATGTTTAAATTAAAAGGGGATGTCGTCGGGATTAATATCCTCCTGTGGATATTCAATGGTTTCAAGAGGTTCGTGCGCGGGAGCTTGTGCTCCTTTTGCGGATGGTGCAGGAGTGTAGCCACCTGCTGCCTGTGCTCCACCTGCGCGCGGTCCAAACTGCATTGTGTCTGCAACAATCTCCATGCGATACTTTTTGCCACCGCTTGCCGCATCGTCCCAACTACGTGTCTGCATACGACCCTCAATGAATACGCCAGAACCCTTTTTCAAGTACTGGTGAGCGAGCTCCGCGAGCTTTGCAAAGAGCACGATATTGTGATAATCCACACTCTCCTGCTTTGCTCCGCTTTTGTCTTTCCATACGCGGTTTGTTGCAAGACTGAAGCTCGTCACCTGCTGTCCTGACGGAAGCGCCTTCATTTCCGGGTCGCGCGTCAAGTTTCCATAAACCATTGCTTTGTTGATGTACATAATAATGTGGTTGATTATTTACCGTTGTAAGGGCTTATATTTTGAATACAATCCGAGGCGCAAGCAACGTTACGCCCAAGATTCTGCGCCAGAGGCGTGAATTTACTAATTCAGAATCTGCTGATTCAGGAATGCGCCAAAACGTAAGTTCACTCTTATGCTACCAATTCTTCAATGGCTTTGTCCAGTGCCTCATCGCCGGCGTCCAGACGTGAATTTGGTAATTCAGTGGCTACCACTGCTGATTCCTCTGGAATAGCGACGGCCTCGATTTCCAGCTCCTTTACCTTTGCTCCTGTGAACTTCTTTGCAATAAACGTATTCTCGCGAATAGTCTTTACAATGAGGTAGCGAAGGATGTTTTCGTCCTTCTTGAGCCCTTCTTCCAACTCTGCAATGCCTGCTGGAGATCCTTCAAACTTAATCCATCCGAAGTAAGCCTCGTCGAAGCGCTTATTCTTGTGGTCGATTGTTTTCACAATCTGATAGGCGAGGTCGATGAATACGGGTAATTCCTCGGCAATAATTTCCTTGGAAATCCGCTCAATCATACCACGCACGGCTCCCGACGCTCCCGGGATTTGCTCCGCGGAAAGCGTTGGAACGAGATGGTAGCCTAGCTCGTAAATGCGAGGCTCCGTGTGTTCTTGATGATCCATATTAATTTTTATAGGGTTTCCCCCGTTAACCTAGTAACCCAAGCATACTACCAGAGGACGTGTGATAAGTCAAAAAAAGCCCGCACAAGTGTATTTCCACTTGTGCGGGGGCTAAATTTAGTATTGCACCATGATAGCGCCTGCCTAAGCCACATTACGCAATAACTCAGCTTTCAATGGAAAACCATCTGAGCATCTGCCGTTGCACTCATTGTAGTGTGGCTCACAAACCATGAATGCTTCAACAGTCCCGTGGTTGTTGTGCCATGCAAGGTGTGTGCGAGATTGGCCACAACCTTCATGCACACAAGCCCCAGGGGTGACGATAAGGTCTACTGGCCAATAAACCACATTTATGCCAAGTCGATGGCCTTTAAAGCCGAAGGCTTGGTCGACCAAAGAATCAACTCTGTCTTTAATAGTTTTGGACTGCTCAGGCATATCACTTGGCTCTAAATGAGCAAGCTCGATACCTTCGCCCAAAAACAATGAATCATCAGCTTGTTTTGACAGCCCATCTCTTACCCACTCACGAACAATATGCCCTGCGTGGTTTCTTTTGACGAGCCATTTTGGGACTGAAATTTTTGCAAAAGCTTTATCGCCCTTGTGAAAAATTTCAGTGACTGTTCCAGCGATATCGAACTGATGCATCCACGTATTGCTCTCTGGCAATGCTTTGACAATTGAACCTACGACTAACGTTTTCATGATTTTCTCCCATAAATGTACCAAATTTAGTCTGCATGAAGACTACTCCAAACAGTGTACCCTGTCAAACCTTTATGTTAAAAGTTCTCAACGCGTTTTGTACAAGGGCTACGCGCACGGTTTCAAAATCCTCACCACGAATTTCAGCTATCTTCTTTACCACTTCCTCCACATAAATAGGTTCGTTCCTTTTGCCACGGTACGGCACAGGCGACACATACGGGCAGTCAGTCTCGGACATTATTTTATCAAGCGGGGCGAGACACACAACTTCATCATACTCGTTTGAAAACGTAATCACGCCCGTAAAGGAAATGGTAAAATCTAAAGCAAAATACTCGCGCGCTATATCAATAGTCTGCGAAAAAAAATGTATATTACCGCGAAGGCGCCCCCCCGCCATGTTTTTCTTTGTCGCAAGTATCGAAATAACATCACGATGTGCGTCCGCGAGCGCTTTGTCGCTGTCACGCACATGAAGCATCAGTGGCAGATTTTTCGCAAGAGCGAAATCTATTTGATCCTCAAAAAGTTTTTGCTGACGCGCTTTCTCTGCTGACGCATCTTCTGCATCATCAAGCCGTGAATAATCAAGACCGCACTCGCCCACTGCAACAACGAGGTGACTTATTGCCAGTTCCGAAAAAAACGGCTCGCGAAATTTTTCATTCCTGTCATCAATAGGGTGAACACCAATAGAGGCATATACGCCACCATCCGCGAATGAAGCCATATTGACGGCTTCTTGCGAGCTTTGATAATCCGTACCGACCACAATCGCAAAAACTTCATGCTCGCGCATACGCGCGAGAACTGCCTCTCTCTCACCATCGAAGCGCGCATCGTTTATGTGAGAGTGAATGTCGAAGTATTGCGGTAGCATGGATAAGAATTTTTAATTTCAAATTTTTAATTTTTAAATAATTTTTCAATTTTTAAACATTAAAACATTGATACATTATTTTGAAATTTGAAATTAAACATTTGAAATTATTTGCGCCTGAATAATGGCTCAGCTAAAGGCTTTGTAGTAAAGCTCGTCTCGTTTGCACCAACCTCTGATGCTCCAAGAAGAATCGCAATCCTTTGTCCAGTGTCTGGCATCATTGGCGTGAGCATTTGTGCGACTTCTCGTAACCCATACAAAAGCCCCCAAATAATCGCCTCTGCTTTATCTTTGTCTGTCTTTACGAGCTTAAATGGCTCATAGTCAGTGACAAATTGGTCAAGGTGCCCAATGAGCTCCCATATCACGTCTGCGGATTTATTTATCTCGCTCGCGGACATATGTTTGTGGTAGCGAGGCAGTATATCATTAGTAATTATGTACGGAATATTCATTCCCGCAATATCACCGAATGTTTCCACGGCGCTCATCTTTGTTTTAATGGAAGGCACACGTGTCGCATCGCCAGTCACAACACCTCCAAAATATTGCTCCGCCATTTTAAGTGTTCGCGACACAAGGTTTCCAAGACCATTCGCAAGATTTGCATTATAAACCTCTTTGAATTTTTCGCGCGTCATGTCCCAGTCCTCAACCGGTGAGACTTCACGTGTGAGATAGTACCTTAGCGCGTCTTTGCCGTATTCTGAAATAAATTCACCTGGAGAGAGCACGTTGCCTAGTGACTTAGACATTTTTTTTCCACCTGAATTTACAAATCCGTGCACAAGAAGCTCGCGAGGGAGCGGAATCTTTGCGGATAATAAGAAAGCAGGCCAAAGCAGAGCATGAAAACGCAGAATATCTTTTCCAAGCACTTGGATATCAGCTGGCCAGAAAATTCTATAATTTTCTTCATTCTGCGTGCCATAACCTAAAGCAGAAATATAGTTTGAAAGCGCATCGCACCAAACATACATTAGCTGTGTCGGGTCGCTTGGCGAAGGTATCCCCCATGGTATCGCGCGCTCAGGTCTGGAAATACTCACGTCTCCTAAATCACTCTCGCCGTCTGCGCCAGAGATTAGAGAAACGATTTCATTAACTCTGGACTGCGGTGTGATTTTAAATTCTCCACTTAGAAGCTTGCTTTTTATCTCTGGACCATATTTTGAAAGTTTGAAAAAATAATTTTCTTCTTCTATGTGTTCCGGTTTTGTGTCGTGATGCGGGCATTTCCCATCTACCAACTCCTTTTCAGTAATAAATGACTCGCACCCGATGCAATACAACCCCTTGTACGTGCCCTTGTAGATATCACCAGCTTCTTCTAGCGCGTGCCAAAGTTTTTTTGCTCCCTGCCAATGATGCTCCTGATCAGAGGTGCGAATAAATAAATCATTTGAGATACCGAGTTCTTGGATAAGAGACTCCATCTTTGCGACGTTTCTATTTACAAATGACTGCGGGCTCATATCCTCTTTTTGCGCGGCGCGCACTATCTTGTCGCCGTGCTCATCGGAACCTGTCAGAAAAAATGTGTTGTCCCCTATTGAGCGATGGTAGCGCGCCAAAATATCCGACAGCACAAGCGTGTATGTGTGTCCCAAATGGAGCTCCGCGTTCGCGTAAAAAATAGGCGTTGTGATGTAAAATTTTTTTTCTGTCATAACCAAACAAAAGCTAATTTATTAATCCTTTTTTGCGCTCAATATCTTCAACAAGCTCCATAATCGCCGCCGCAACTGGAACTGAAATAAGGACGCCCAAAAATCCTCCAAGCTTTGCTCCTATTATGAGAGCTAGAATAACAAGAATTGGCGGAACACCAACAACCTTGCGTACGACGAGCGGATAAATGAGGTGACTTTCAAACTGCTGAACAAGTAGATAGAAGCCAGCAACAATTGCAGCGAGTGTCGCTCCGCCAACTGTAAACGCTAGAATTACACCAGGTATTGCGGCGAGTATTGGTCCAAATACAGGAATGATTTCCAGCACACCGGCAAGGAGCGCTAGCGACATTGCATACGGAACTCCAAAAATTGTAAGACCTAGGTACACAAGCACAAAGATGAGCACACCGAGAAGGAGTTGTCCTTGCATCCACTTTCCAATTTTTTCTTTAGAACGCTCCCAAAGGTTTATCGCATATTCCTCGTTTCCAAATGGGATAATAATACGCAAAAAATTTTCAATGCCTCGCTCTTGCATAGCAAAATAAAATGAAAGAATAACAATGAGAACGAAACTAAATATTCCACCAAATATCGCGCTAGCGGCTCCAAACACATTTTGCGAAGTGTTACTCGTGCCAGATATTCTTCCTAACAAATCTTCAAGCGCAGGATTTACAGAAGCAGGGGACGCGCTATTCTCACCCCAAAACGCTTTGGATAAGATATTTTTGTCACCGAGCGCATTTTTATCCACAGACTGAATCATACCTGGAAGCTTTTGAGTTATGTCTGACGCTTCGTTTACGATTGGAGGAACAAAACCAAGAATGAGCCCAAAAAACAGGCCCGCTGTGGCAAGGTACGTTAGGAGCACTGCTGGGATACGGTGTATGTGAAAACGCGAAAGGAATTTTATCCCTGGTTCAATAGAAGACGCAAGAATCACTGATGTAACAACAACCATAACTATGTCTCGCAGAATCCACAAAACCCATGCGCCCAAAAGTATGGCCAACCCTTTTACGATTGTGCCTGCGGTGATTGAAATAACTGTGTCTTTTTCAGGTGACTTCATCCTTCCATAATACCACAAGAAGAGCGATAAACAATCGTTTGGTAGACGTATGGAAAAGACAAACTCCGCAATAGTGCGCTATCGCGCGCTATTGCGGAGTTTGTCTTTTCCATAGGGAGACTTTAAAATTTAAGGATTGCTTTTAGCGCGGTGTCGTCCTTTGTGGGTCCAATAAGCGCCAAATTTAGGTTTTTCTCTACGAAAATTTTTTGAGCCATTTTTCGAACATCCTCTACTGTTACAGCGCGTATAATCTTCTCCTTCTCTTTTGGAGTTCGTATTTCTCGATGCATCACTTCTTGCGAACCATAATATTCCGCCAGTTCGTCTGATGATTCAAATCCAAGGTACATCATCCCTATAATATGTTCTTTAACTTTTGAAAGTTCTTCAGCTGAAACAAGATTAGTTTTTAAATCGTTGAGCTCTTTCATTACAGCGAGAAGCACCTCTGAAAGTCTATCATTCGCAACTCCTAGAGATACAGCAAAGTACCCACTGTCGGTTGATGCGCTGTTGCCAGCGCGCACATAGTAGCCCACCCCCATCTCGTCTCGGATTTTTCTAAAGAGTCGCGAAGACATCCCACTTCCAAGCACCCCTCCTAGCACCGACAAGATTGGGTTCCTTTTATCGTAAACAGGAAATGACCTAACACCGAGAATGAAGTGTGTTTGGTCCGTCTCTTTGTGCTTAAGAATAATTTGTGGAGATAACTGCGTATTACGAGTTTTTTTCTTATTACCTTTTTTGTTGTCAGAAATCCCCTTGAAACTTTTCGTGATTGCTTTAAACGCTGTGTTTGCATCCACATTGCCAGATATTATTACCGTCGTTGCGCTAGCCACATAGTGTGATTTTCTGTACTCAATAAAATCCTTGCGCGTCATTCCCCTCACTACATCGCGAGGGCCCGCAATAGCCCAGCCAGCCGGCTGATCGCCGTACAATAGTTTCATCCACTCCTCGTGCACTTTTTGCATCGGCATATCATCGTACATATTTATTTCGTCCACAATGACACCTTTTTCCTTTTCAATTTCTTCTTCCTTAAGTAGCGGGTTTAAATATAGGTCAGAAATAATATCAATGAGTTTAAGAAAGTCCCCAGCTTTCCCTTTTGCGTAGTAGCCGGTAAACTCTTGACCTGTGAATGCGTTAAATTCACACCCGAGCGCGTCTAGCTCCTTTGCAAGGTCGCTTGTATTAGGGCGCGTGGTCGTGCCCTTGAAACACATATGCTCAAGAAAATGCGAGATTCCATTTTTTTCTTTTTTCTCATATTTTGAGCCTGTCTCCACGAGCACAAGCACTGTCACAGTCGGATTGTCCACCATCGGCACTGCGAGCATGCGGAGGCCATTTGGCAATACTTTTTTCTTAAATTTCATTTTGCTAGTCTAGCACGAGTCCTACTCTACACCAAACAAAAACTACCGTCATATAAAACAAGTCATGACTTGTTTTATATGACGGTACGGGTAAAAGAAAAAAGCCCGACTAAGATAGATCGGGCCTTCAATTCATTATTTTTGTCAGTGCTACCGATGGGAGGGAACAAAAATAAAACAAAGAACAAACAGCACTGATTGACAAATAATAGTGTCCATAATTTACACTCCTCAAGAGTTCAGCAAAATCAAAAATGACAACAAACTTTAAAACTGGCTACAGTGTAGCACTTTTGATGTAATTTGTCAAGTCACATATTTGCATACGCTTTTGTTCGCCAGTGTCGCGGTCGCGGATGGTTACGGTGTCTTTGTGCTCTGGAGTTTCTCCTAATGTATCGAAATCTATAGTCACACAAAATGGCGTACCAATCTCATCCTGACGGCGATATCGCTTACCAACATTGCCATTGTCGTCCCACATGATTTGCGGAATATCTTTTTTAAGCATCATATAAACCTCACGAGCTTTTACAACAAGCTCGGGTTTATTTTTAAGAAGTGGGAATACGGCGCACTTGATGGGTGCCACACGCGGGTGGAACTTCAGGTATTCACGTGTGCTATCCCCTATTGTGTCTTCGGTGTATGCAGAGAGAAGCACTGCAAGCACGGTGCGATCCAAACCAAACGAAGGTTCAATGCAATGCGGAACAAACTTCTCTCCTGCCTCTTCGTCACGGTATGACAAATCTACCTTGCTTGCCTCGGAGTGACGGGAGAGGTCAAAGTCGGTGCGATATGCAAGGCCATACAATTCCTTTTGTCCAAACGGATAGTCAAATTCAAAATCAATAGTGCGCTTTGAATAATGCGCGCGGTCGCCGTCTCCAATTTCTACTTCGTGCACGCGTTCGTGGTCAATACCCACAGCATCAATCCAATCATTCATCGCTACTCGCCACTCTTCAAATGCCCTCTCCCAATCATTTTCTTTTACAAAATATTCAACTTCCATTTGCTCGAGTTCACGTAAACGGAAAATAAAGTCACGTGGTGTGATTTCATTCCTAAATGCTTTACCAATCTGCCCCAATCCAAACGGCATCTTTGGGTGAAACGAGTCCACGACATTTTTAAAATTCACAAACATTCCCTGCGCAGTTTCTGGTCTAAGATAAGAAATTGATGAAGAATCCTCCATTGCGCCTACTTGAGTAGAGAGCATCATATTAAATTGTCTTTCGGGACCTAATGCTCCACCACACTCAGGGCACTTCATCTGACTTTTAAATTGGTCTTCAATCTGGTCTGTACGAAAACGCTTTTTACATTTAGTACACTCTGAAAGAGGGTCTGCGAACCCTGCCACGTGCCCTGTAGTCACCCACGTGTTTGGATTCATCAAAATAGACGCGTCCATACCATACATATCGTCACGACCATCCACAAACATACGCCACCAAATGTTTTTGATGTTATTTTTGAGAGCAGTACCCAAAGGACCGTAGTCGTACGTCCCTGCAAGTCCGCCGTATATTTCAGACCCTTGATAAATAAAACCTCTGCGCTTGCAAAGAGATACAAGCTTTTCCATCATATCTGCGGGGTATGGTTTCTTTTCAGTTTTCGCGGTCATAATCCCTAATTTACCACATTTGCGTCGTTTGGGCTAAATTGTGGGTCGCCAAAAATATAGGTCGTCAAAGCAGGCTTTTTATCGCGTACTTCGGTCTTTGTGAAGTCATCCATCGCTGAAATAGTAATGTCACCAGTAAGTAAAGGCGCGCGGTTGATATGGCTGACGCTAGGGGTAAATGAAATCTGAAACGACGCGTCGCGCGAACCACCAGAAGCAACACGACCAACATTCCAAGTTACCTCGCCAGTGCTGTCGTTCCATGTGATATCCTCACCCTCGGGATCAACCTTGCCAAGCCATTTAACATAAATAGGCAATGTTGTTTTCACAACTGTGTTTGAAATATTGTTTGATGAGTTTTGCGCTGTGAGCACAATTGTGTAAGTTGTTTCCTTGTCAACTTGCGGAGGTATTGGCCCTATATTCTGAAAAGGTCCTGAGAAAAACAACCCTTTGGCGCCAACCCTTATGTCCGTTTCAAATTTCACACTACGCGTTATAGAGGTTGAAGCATCTTCTAGCGCATTTTTGTTACTCATACGCCATCCGCGTGCGCGAACTTCAAAAATTATTTGCGGATTTTTTATTAAACGCGCAGTATCAGCGCTAATGGCAACAGGAGAAAAACTAAAACTCACTGTCCCGCTTGTTCCCGGATTGATTACAGAAAGCTCATGGTTCCCTGTTTTGTCCCACACAATAGTGTTGTCAACAGATCTGTAATAACCGCCTCCTGACGCGTAGAGAGAATATTTGTCTAACGCCACACCTTTAAGATTGACTTCAATAACCGCATCGGTAATCTTTGCAGAATTATTGCTCTGCCAAAATAAATCAACACGAACGCCTTTATTAAGAGATGCTATATTTTCTTGCGACTTGACATTGTTTACCGCAAGATCAAGAGCAAGAAATGGTTTTGTAATAATGCTCGACTCAGTTGCAACATTGTATACAATACCGATTAAGCGTTCATCTGCGGGGCTTTGGGTTCCAACAGAAATTTTTGTAACCTTTTCTTCATTTTCCTGACCCTCAATTACACCGCGAATTGTTATGGTGCGTTTTTCCTGAGGTTTTAATCCAGCGAGTTGCCAACTATTCATATTGTATGATGGAGCAGGCTGGGAACTTTTAAAATTAAAACCGATAGGATACCCCGCTTCAACAACAAGATTGCTGATAATATTTTTGCTGTTTGATTCTATTTCAATAGGAATAACGACATCTTGTCCAGAGCTAATTTCCTTAAGCATCTTGAAATTTACATTAACAGGGGAAGACAGTATCCTTACCTCATAGGTCGTATTCTTTTTAAGCGTTGCGTTTGACCCAGACATGCGATACTCCAATGTTACTAATATTTCCTTACTTGTATTTTCCTGACCATAAAGTACAGCATCAACAGTTTCACTAATCGCCTGACCATGAGCAATGGACCCTATGGTTTTTGACACGCGCAGGAGGTCTGTGTTGTTTGATACAGAATAAAAACCAGTTGGATATTCAATCAAAAGCGTGGCTTCATCAATGAAGACAGTATTATTGTTTGTTATTATAAATTTTGTTTCAAAAGGATCTCCTCCCGAAACTGCAGAAGGTTGCGAAATGCTGATATCAATTTTCTCCCCAGAAACAACATTTGACCCGCGCCACCAAATAAACAAAGCAACTGCCACAGCGATGACAAAAAATCCTATTGAAAATTGAGTAAATTTTTTCATTATATGATGCCTCTTTTCAGAGCGCAATTCTTCTCTCAAAAATAAAGCGTCATCTTTTTCCTTGTCCCACTTTAACGCCACATCAGTTTTCTCGCGTGAGAAAACATCCTCTACTCGGTGCTGTTTGAAGTCTTTTGAATAAAGCTCCTTCTCAAGCTCAGAGATTTTGCTTTTCACATTATCTGGCATAGGCATATAGGATAGTATAAAGTATAAAGTATAAAGTACAAGGTGAAATCTACAGGTGCGATACTCTGAGCGCCTCGTTGATTTTAGACAGAACCGATGAACGAATTTCTTCAAATTCCTCCAAAATATCTGTGGAATATTCGCTTAACGCTAAAAATTTTTCATATCCTTTAGGATCTATGTACCCCAAATGAACGAGGGCGCGAAGAGCACGCAATGTTTTAAAGGAGAGTCTGATGGACTTGTTTAAACAGGCAACTGTTTCTTTTTCCAAAAAATCTGCAACCATCAATATATCGCAAAAAAGACTTTGGTCGCGACCCTCACCATGAATAAGACGCAAGATGAGCGCGCAGTAGCTCGCAAAAAGCTTCAATTGCGTGGGGTTTTTTTTAATTATCTCAAGAGGTCTCCATTCCCCCGCGCTTAATATCCGCCATACTTCTTTACCGCGAATGAGGTCAACAGTTACAAATGAAAAATCCTGGAGCGCGTATCTGAGTTTTGATTTTTCTTCTCGCACCGACTGTGCTGTTCCGTAAATGAGCCCCAGCTCCTCAGTAAAAATTTTGTAAGAGCGGTTTGACTCCCCCGCGTGCTGACTCTCCAGTATAATACCGCGTGTGTGATATATATGATAGGACATAGTTGGACGAATATTATACCATCCCCAAATAACTCTTACACAAAGAATTCAAAAATTTCGAGCGAGCCGAAGTAAAAATACTGAGGAATATCGAGATATTTCGGAAGGATTTTTACAAAGGCACAGCCGAAATTTTTGGATTATTATGTATAGGTTAATTGGGGATGGTATAAAACTGAATCACGTGTGCTCTGTAGAAAACATGGTTGTAGTCTTTGCGAGGCACGAAGCAATCTAGGTTTTACGTGTAATTTTATGGATTGCCACGTCGCAATCTCTTCGCAAAGACGGTGTTTTCTACAGAGCAAATCACGTGCTATTTTATACTATCTTGCTAATATAGGCACAAACGGTATATTTTCTATAGACGTGTCTTCCATTACAACACCATCAAACAAAATATCTTTGAGAGAGCACGTCTTCATAATTTCATCCCTAAATTCATTAATTAAAACAATGCCCTTTTGGTTGGTCTTAATCTTAAGCATCACAACGTCTGCTGGATCAAGGTCTTCATGTTTACGCAATTCTTGCACTAGGCGCACAAGGTCACGGAATCTCCCTTCGCGTTTAAGCTCAGGACTTATGTCGGTGTCAAGAACTACGTCCTCAAGAATTGCATCATCAAAAACTATTTTTTTTACATTTACCTCATCAAGAATAAGCACAAAATATTCATCTTTTCCTTTGAGTATTTCATTTTTGACAGTGAGCGTCGCGAGTGGCTGACGAACCTTAATACCAGCTTTTGCGCGAGCCTCAAGAGCGAGCGACACCACGCGACGAACCTCTGCCATACTACTGAGAATATTCGAGTCAGATATTGCAGTCACAGGCCATGTTTCAAGATGTACGCTTTCTTTCTCGCCCTGAAGATTCTTGTAAATATGCTCAGCAAGAAAAGGCATCACGGGCGCCAAAAGTTTTGACAGCTCAAGCAGAACGACCTTCGTAGCATTAAGAGCCTCGGCTCGTTCTTTTGGTTCATCGGATTTAAAGCGGTCACGAGAGCGACGAATATACCATGTTGACAAATCATCAATAAAAAGACTTATTGGCTTGATGGCGCGATCTAGCTCATATGCATCAAATGACCGAGACATTTCTCCAGTAAGCTCTGCAAGGCGCGCGAGTATCCATTTGTCCAGGGGATTCTCACTCTTCTCTTTTTGTGTACTAGCTCCCGCGCCATACATTTCATAGAAAGATAATATGTTCAAAAGACGCGTGATGTTTTTCTTTACGACTTCATCAACCCCGTGCGAATGGAATGCAAGGTCCTCGCCATGCACAATAGGCGACGAAAGCAGGTAGTACCGCACTGCATCTGCGCCGTATTGGTTAAGGATTTCTTGCGGGTCTGGATAATTCTTTCTGCTTTTGGACATTTTTTGCCCATCCTCCGCGAGAACCATCCCGTTCACAATGACATTCTTAAACGGCGCTTTGCCAAAAAGTCCGATGGAAAGAACGATAAGGGAGTAAAACCACCCGCGCGTTTGGTCCACACCCTCCGCAATAAAATTCGCGGGGAAATTTTTCTCAAAAAGTTCTTTGTTTTCAAACGGATAGTGAAACTGCGCGTACGGCATTGAACCCGACTCAAACCAGCAATCAAAAACGTACGGCACGCGCGACATTGTCTCTCCGCATTTACACAGAACATCCACACTGTCTATATATGGCAAATGCAAATCAAATTCAAAGTCCGCATTGTGTGGAAACGGTGTGTAAGCAATGTCCACTGCCTCACCTGTTTTTACAAAGTCTTCCTTGCCATCCTTTATTTCAACACTGCGTGAAATTCCAGCACCTTCAACACCTGCAATAAGCATCCAAATTGGATATTCGTGCGTTACAATTAAAATAGTTTTGTCTTTATACTCCGTCTCAAGCTCTGAAATGAGCGACATCACGCGACGCTTCACATCAAGCAGATTTTCTCCGCCTTCTGGGCGCTTGGTGAGCTTATCTGACACAGAAACAAAATGTCCGCGATATTCCGCTATAAGTTTTCCATCAAAAATTCCCGTATCTATTTCTTTGATACGCTCATCAACAATTATTTTGCTTGTATCAAAACCAATAGCGCCTGCGACTATTTCAGCGGTCTCTTTTGTGCGTACAAACGGCGAAGTGATGATGATATCTATTCGCTTTTCTTTAAGTTTTTTCCCGGCCTCCTCTGCAGATGCGCGCCCTTTTTCTGTTAAACCATATGCGTTGCTACCGTTAATTTTTGAACTTACAATACTCTTCACATTGCTTTCAGCCTCACCGTGTCTCATTGCTATGTACTTGTTGCCAGATTTTTTTGTATGCTCCGAAAGCTCCGCGCGTGAGCCGAGTACTTCCCTCGCTTCACATTTTTTACATTCCCACACTGGAATAGGCGCTCCCCAAAAACGTGAGCGAGAAATCGCCCAATCCCGCGCTCCTTCAAGCCACTTTCCAAAACGTCCATCGCGCATATTTTTTGGCACCCAGGAAGTTTTTGCGTTTTCCGCGAGAAGACTATCTTTAAGCTCAGGAACTTTTACAAACCATGACTCCGCCGCATAATTTAGAAGTGGCGTCTCGCAACGCCAGCAATGCGGATACGCGTGAATTATTTTCTCTTTTGAAAAGAGCGCGCCTACGCCAGCGAGATATTTGATAATCAAAATATCTGTTGCTTGATGTCCATCCTTTTCTTTTGATTTTGGTTTTACTGGCACTCCTGCAAAATCGCGCACCTCTTTTTTCATTATGCCATCCATTGCAACATGTTGAACAAACGGCAAATTTTCTTTTTTTCCAAGCGCCATATCGTCTTCGCCAAACGCCGGAGCAATATGCACCACGCCAGTACCGCTTTCCATTGTTACAAATTCTGCACCATACACTTTCCAGCCATTTTCGCGGTTATCAAGCGTACCTTGTGAAGAATAATAATCAAAAATAGGTTTGTACTGTGTGCCAATGAGTTCCTCTCCTTTCATTTTTGAAACTATTGTGTACTCCTTTCCCGCGAGTGTTGTTTCTACGCGCGCTGAAGCTAAAATATATTTCTCTTCACCTATTGCGACTTTCACATATTCTGTGGTTGGGGAAACAGCAAGCGCCACATTTCCAGGTAGAGTCCACGGTGTTGTCGTCCATGCAAGAATAAAAGTGCCGGGCTCTTTTACGAGCTCAAATTTTGCTGTGACAGAAATGTCGGTGATGTCCTTGTACCCGCCAGATACTTCGTTATTAGAAAGTGTAGTCTCACATCGCGGACAAATATGCATTGACTTGAACCCTTGGTAAACAAGTCCTTTTTCGTAAAGATTTTTAAATGCCCACCACACACTTTCTGTGTAGTTTGCATCCATCGTGCTGTAGGAATGCTCCATATCAATGAATCGCCCAATGCGAGGGATGAATTTTTTCCACTCTGTGTCATAGCGAAACACCGACGCGCGACACGCTTCGTTAAACTTTTCAATTCCAAATTCCTCAATGTCTTTTTTGTGTCCTAGACCAAACTCCTTCTCTATCATATTTTCTATAGGAAGTCCGTGACAATCCCACCCCCACACGCGACGCACAAACCTGCCACGCATTGTCTGAAATCGTGTGACGGAGTCCTTAATAACGCTCGCAAGAATATGCCCATAGTGTGGCATGCCGGTAGCAAAAGGTGGTCCATCGTAAAAGACGAATGGTTCCCCGCCTTTTGTTTGCTCCAGCGACTTTTCAAAAATACGTGCGGACTGCCACTTCGCAAGAGTTTCCTCCTCGCGCTTTGCAATTTCCGAAATTTTTTTATCACTATCTTTCCAGTTATTCCCCGAATCATTCATATTCATTAAGGATACCATAAAACCTATTGTTTCCAATGAATACAGTCAGTTTTTCTTTAGGAAAAGATCCGCTATGAGAAAAAGTTAAGCAATTTTTTTACTGTTACCTATTTTGTCCGATAGGAAGCGAAATGGAAATGGAAATGGGGACAGCCACCATTGTTTTGACTTTTGAAGAAATGGAAATGGGGACAGCCACCATTGTTTTGACTTTTGTGTGTTGTAATATTTCATTTACTCTTCCTTAAGAAATGGAGGAAATGGGGACAGCCATGCTCTGTAGAAAACATGGTTGTAGTCTTTGCGAGGCACGAAGCAATCTAGGTTTTACGTGTAATTTTATGGATTGCCACGTCGCAAGCTCCTCGCAAAGACAGTGTTTTCTACGGAGCAGGACAGCCACCATTCTTTTGATTTTTATGTGTTGTAATATTTTCTCAACTACTTCTTTGGTCGGCCGGGGGATTTTAGGGTTGACTCTAGGCGATACTTTGATACCATCTTGTCTACCCATTTATCTCTTCCGTATGGAACACTTTTGTTCACCGACACTCGAATCATTTTTAAATCATCAACTTTATCCACAGTATTAATCCAATTTAAATAATCGCCGGGGAGATGAGTGGGCATTTCGCCGAGTAATTTCTTTTGCTTTGCTGTTCCGAAAATACGACGCCAAGCGCTCCCCCATTGCCAATCCTCACAATTACGAACAAGCCTTGCACGTACAGCATTGCGCTCGACATATTTAACGACGGCTAGAAGATAATTTTCTGAGTCAATGAGAAAAGATTTGTAACGCCCTTGATATAAATGACCGCTGCCGTTTGTGTTGGTGCGCGCGTGCACCTTTCTTGTGTGTGCATTACTCAATTGATGCATGAATGCGCCAAGGTCTCCGTCGTTTCTTGGATGGAGCACTAGGTGCCAATGGTTCGGCATTAACACATACGCAAGAATACGCATGCCAAAAAGTTCCTTTGTCTCAAATAGTAGCTGTTCAAAAAGCTCATAATCTTCATCTGCATCAAAAATCTGGAGTCGACCATTCGCACGATTAATTACGTGATACACTTCTCCTCCGACATCAACTCTTGCATTGCGTGGCATGTGTAAAATTATACCACACTATTTACTAAACAATGGTGGCTGTCCCCAATTCCACTTGCATTGCGTGGCATGTGTTAAATTATACCACACTATTTACGAAACAATGGTGGCTGTCCCCATTCCTATTCCTTTTTAATTTCTTGTTGTTAATAATCTTTTATGATATACTTCAAATATGAAGAGATATATTCTTATTGGTTTTAGTGGCGGAATATTACTTTCTGTTTGTGTTTATTCTGGTTTATTCTTTTTTACCTACGCCCCACAGCAATATAAGCAAGCTCTATTTTCTTACAACAGAAATGTCCCTTTGTTTGAAACATTCCTTGAATGTAAGAAATGTGAAAATAGCCGTAAATCTCCTTATGATTGTGCTGTTGAAGTTATGAGAGAGAATAAACTAAATAGATTTGCGGACTCTAAAGAGTATCTTAAATCACAAGAAGAACTTCTTTCTAATAGAATCCGAAGTCTCGAAACAAAATGCGCCACCAAGGACATCGAGGAATTAAAAACTGACCCGTATTTATTGGGATCAAGAAATAGTTCCGCATGCGAATCTTATACGATTAAGTTGAATCTTTACGAAACAGCAACAAAATGTGAAAATGATATAAAAGAATACTGTAAGAATCCTGAAGATGCTATAAAAACATTTACTCAATCAGAATTTGTTGACGCAATATGCAACGCGCCTGCTGCCTTGTCTGATTATCGACAGGCTAGCTATTTAAAACAAGGCGTTATGCCACCCTCACCAACATTACAAGATGAATATAAAGAGATTTCTAATGTTTTTGAAGTGACATATAAAATTTCCGAATATGGTTATTTATTGCAAATTCCGCCAATTGGCTTAACCATTACAATACTTTTTATTCTTTTTGTTATCTTCCCATTTGCAGGGGTATTTATTAGTATCCTTTATTGGAAGAAAAAAGAAAAATTAATAAATTAAAAATTATGCAAAAATATCAATTAAAAATCTTTTTATTTGTTTGTTTAATTTTTCTTTTTTCCGTAACTATTCTTAATAGAATAACAGCGGGATATTCTTTGGGAATATCCCCGTCTTTTATTTTCTCTACTTTAATAATTATATCTATTGCATATATTTTTCTTATTAAGAATTTGTATGACGTTGGAAAAATCTCAAGTAATCTGAAAAAGAACATTTTCATTTTTTGTCCATTGTTTGTAATTGGTTTTATTGTTTTCTATCTATTTCCGTTATTTCTTTTTATACCTCATATATTTATTTTTGTTTTTGTAACTTGGTTAATCTCAAAGTTTATCAATTGGCTCTATATTAAAAATTACTTAAACAAAGCAACAATACTAATTTTGTTTTTAACTTTTATAAGTGTGATATTGGTAGGGTACTTTTCAACTATTTGCGGTATTAATGGTTGCGGAAGAAATGGGGAAATATTCAGTGAAGCGATTGCGTCGAAAGATGTTAGTATGTGTGTAAACCTAAAAATTCCCCACAATGTACGTTTTATCGTTCCTCCTTTTGGAATTTATGCAAAAGAAAATCCAATTGGTATTTCTGACTGGTACGAAAATATTCTTTCTAGAAATACGCAATTACTAAAAGAATGCTTCGAGGAAGTTGTTAAAACACAAGGAGAGAAAGAAATAATAAATCAATGCCCAAAATTGAAGAGCGGAGATGATATTTATTGGTGTATGAATTGGTATGTTATTGAAAATAGCACTAGTTCGTCTAAGGAATTATGTGATAGCATCTTGGCAAAAGATTATATAGATGATTGGGGTAAAAACGAGCCAAAGTCTGTATGCTATTATATTTTTGCTAAGAAAACTAAAAACGCAAATGATTGTCTTTTGGTTGACGAAGAAGGTTATCTTAATAAAAATAGTTGTCTAGTTTCATTGGCTTGTGAAGATAAAAAACCGGAATTATGTGAATTGTTAGGAAAACCGTCAA
Source organism: Minisyncoccia bacterium (assembly GCA_049294435.1). Classification (GTDB taxonomy): domain Bacteria; phylum Patescibacteriota; class Minisyncoccia; order Phycocordibacterales; family UBA1550; genus UBA1550. Next base: position 533 of record JBAQCU010000039.1, on the reverse strand, counting down.
CTAAATATGGAGTTGATGCTCAATCATCTGTAGGTTGTAAAAAATGGGTTCAGGAATGTTCTGGAAGAAATTAAAACGTTGCTTTACAAAAAACCCCCGCCCCGCATTCCTCCCGCACCCTCCTGCGGGGCGGAAACCCGAATCCCGCCGAATTTCAAAAACATTAGTCTCGGTTTTGCGAATCCTTCCTCCCGCAAAATAGTTTCGCAAAACCGAGCCCATTTTTTCTTGAACGGCTCATTTCCTGCCATTTGAGCCAGTATGAGAGAATGCTCTCTTGTACTAGAGTGTAGAGATGAGGTTTGGCATCGCATCAATATGAGCCTGTTGCCCTAGATTCATCTGGGAAACAACCGCTAATGGAAATGTGGAAATGGGGACAGCCACCATTCTTTTGACTTTTGATGGAAATGGGGACAGCCACCATTCTTTTGACTTTTGTGTGTTGTAATATTTTATTTACTCTTCCTTGGTCGTCCTGGAGATTTCATGGTTGATTCAAGATGATGCTTCAACACCATCCTGTCCACCCA